>NZ_JBMOWY010000026.1:0-111211 GCF_049310345.1 Stenotrophomonas sp. GZD-301
TGAGGATGTGCGTCTCTTTGTTTCTACCGCCCTCCCTTTTCCTTCCCCCCCCCCCCCCCCCCAGCCCGGGTAATCGCACTGGATTACGGCTTGGACCGGCCGCTCCACGACTTGCTCACGATCATCCACTTTCCATCGATCTTCGACAGCGCGAGGTAATCCAGACCTTCCCACCGGGGATAATCCAGCATCACCCTGACCATTGCCGCGCTCTCGGTCACTTCCAGAATCTCGTAGCTGCGTTTGCGCAGCGCCTCGTCGTCAGCGGGCTTGCCCGGGAAACCGCTCGCCCACTCTTCGGCGGTTTGGGTAACCACGGCGCCCCGGGCCGTCGAGTAGCCCACCACGACCCCATCCTTTCTCAGAATCTCGAAGATCAGCTTCGGGTCGCCTGCTTCAAAGCCGCGCATCATTTTCTGCATGACGGCATTTACCGCCTCGCGGTCACCGCTCTGCGCCAGAGCCCAGCCGGGCGCGAGGAGAAGCGTACCTGCCACAACAACGGATCGGATCAGTGTCTTCATGGGTCTTCCAGTGGTCATCAAGGGGGTGAATGTGGCCGGCGGTCGCCGTTCATCGGCGCGGCCCCCGGCGTGTGGAGCACGGGTACTGCCGGTGGCGCCTTATTTCCGGGCGATGTCGCCGAGCACGCGGACCACGGCCTCCGCGACGGGGGCGGCGGACGCGTAGTTCTGGCCTGTCACCACGCGGCCATCGACTTCGATGTACGGCGCGTTGCTGTCTATCGCCCGGAACGTGCCGCCGCGGGAGACCACCGTCTGGCGGATCAGGAACGGGAACTGCCTGAAGTACGCGGCATCCTGTTCTTCGTGTTCTTCCGGATAGCCGGTGATCCGCTTGCCCGCGAGCAGGCTCCGCCCGCCGGACAGGGTGAGGTTCACCATTCCGGCGGTGCCGTGGCAGACGGCAGAGACGACCCCGCCATTGCGCTCGTACACATGCATGGCGATGCGCTGCAGGGCCGGATTCTCCGCCACCCCGTACATGGCGTTGCTGCCGCCGACGTAGTAGACGGCACGGTAGCGGGCCGGATCGATCTGTGACGGGGTGGCGGTGTTGCGCAGCCCGCGCATGATGCGGTCGTCCGACAGCCGGGACGCCACGTCCTCGCTCACATAGGTGTCGAGGATGGGCACGTCGCCGCCATCGGGGGAGACGAAGTCCACCGCGTAGCCCGCGGCATGGAAGGTGTCCCAGGCATGCACCACCTCACCGAAGCTGATGCTGGCCGGAAGGGTGGAGGTGCCGTGGACCTTGCTGCTGGCCAGGATGAACAGGATGCGGTTCTGGCCGGCATCGGCGGGAGGGCTGGCGAACGTACTGGCCGGCCAGGCAATGAGCAGGAAGAGGAGGGTCAGCAGAGAGCGGAGGGATCGGAGTGGATGCATGAGCGCTGGCTCGCAGGAAGGAGCCAGCACACTAGCCAATACCCATCAAATCAATGTCTTGCGATAGCTTTCAGGAGTGCTGGAATCGCTTTTCGGAGTCGCCGCTGCCCGCCCGGAAGGCCGCAGGCGTGACGCCGGCCCACTTTTTGAAGGCGCTGTGGAAGGACGACATGGACTGGAAGCCCGCCTCGTCGGCCACCACCTCCAGCGGCTTGGGCGGCACCTGCTGGAGCAGCACCTTGGCTTCGCCCACCCGCAACTGGGCCAGGTACTGCTTGAACGAGGTCTGGTTGTTGTCGTTCAACACCTGCGACAGGCGCGTCTGGGGCACGCCCAGCCGACGGGCGAGGCGGGGCAGGGTCAGCGTGGGGTCCAGATGCAGCCGCTCGCGTTCCATCAGCTCGGCCAGCGCCTGCAGATGGGTGGCGGCTTCGGTCTCGGGTATCCGGCGGTCCTGGTACGGCTCGATCGGCGCCTGTCCGGCGCGCAGCCGCAGATGGACCACCGCGCTGGAGGCCAGCACGAACGTGAAGGACAGCGCCCCGACGATGTAGGAGGTGTAACCCGCCGTGTAGTAGGCGAACCAGATGACCCAGATGGCGGCCACCGTCCCGGTCAGCAACCGGCCCGAAGGCGTTCCCGACAGCCGGCGGCGCTGCAGAAGCAGCTGGGCACTGGCGAGCAGCAGGTAGCCCAGCCACACGTAGTTGATGCCCGGGGTGATCCACTGCCGCCACAGGTCGGGGTGGTCGACATACGGCAGGAACACGTTCACGGCGACGGTAAGCAACAGGACCCCGCCGATGTGCCAGCGGTCGGCCCGCCCGGGGCCGGACATGTCGCCCTGGCTGGAGCGCACCAGAAAGAACAGGCAGGGTCCGATCAGGAAGCAGGCGGTAAGCCCGATCTGCAGGGCGATCCGGGGAATGTCCGGCCAGAAGTAGAAGACCACGGACTTGCCCGTGCGCACCGCCACCATCAGGATCAGCAGCGCCAGCCACCGCGGCGTAGGTGCGCCCTTGGCCCGCCACCAGAGGAACGAGGCGGCGGCGATACCGGTGAAGGCACCGAGCATGGCGAAGAAGAACAGGAAGTGTTGGCCCAGCACGATCGATCCGTCGAAGTCAGCTGCGGGGAACGGTAGCAGGCTGGCCGGGGAGGTGGAATGTGCCAACGCTCACTGGTCCACCAGGAACCGGCACGCATTGGCCCAAGCGAGCTCATATCACAGGCACATGCGTTGGTATTGATTGAATATGTGACGAGCATGCTTCCATTTTCCGCGATTATGTGGAAACCGGTGGCCATGTTATACATGGGGCGCGACAAGGGGTACACGGATGTCGCATCCACAACACGCAAACAGCTTCACCAGCGCGGCCGCAGTGGGCACCTGGTCCGTTTCGGCTGCGTCACGCAATTGAACGAAACCCCGAGCAATGGTCACTTACCATGGAGCAAAGGTATGTTCTCGATATGGACACGGCCCCTCAGCATCGCATTGCTGGGCCTCGCCGCCGCCAGCGCAAACGCGGCAGCGCCAGGCCGACTCACCGTACAGGAAACAAATGATCTGCGGCAGCTGATCGACAGTGCGCCGCCACACGGCGCGCCCGCGTTGATGGATCTGTCAAACCCGGCGCACGAACGCGCCTACTACGCCCTGCTGCGGCTGAACGGCATGACGCCCGAGCGGCGGCCGAACCTCTACCGTACGCTGGCCAAGGTCAAACAGACGCATGTTGGCCTGCGTGCAGACGGCGCCCCGTTGCCGGCACTGTCGCTGCAGAGCAGCGCCTTTGCGGGTACCGATGCACCCCGTAACGACTATGCCGTGTTGAACATCGGCACCAGCGACTGGAAGAAGATCGATTCGACAGCGTTCAGCACCATGTTCAACGGCTCCCACTACTCCAACACGATGGTGACCGTCACCGATTCCAGCGGTGATGTCATCAAGAGCAATGCGGCCGAGGAATGGGATGGCGGCCGCGATATGGCCGTTGACAGTGGCGAGGGCGAAAACAAGACCGGCGGCCTTATCGACGCCGTCGGAATCTATTATGGCGAGGACAAGTCGGGCGCGCCCTACGGCCCGGTCTACGCCGCCATCTCGGGCGGGTATTTCCCCAAGCAGGTGAACAACGACAGGCCGACCATCACCACGACCAACACCAACATCGTGGTCTGTCTCAATCGTGCCAACGCCGATCCAACCGCACCCACCGCCTGCGACTATGGCCCGACTGATCCAGGCCGGATGCCGCCCGACATAAAATTCCCGTTCAAGGGCTCGGTCCAGTACCACGACCCCATCGACATCGACCCGGCGACGGGAAAGCCACCCAAGGGTCTCTACAGCGTCACACTGTCGCTCACCGGCCGCAGCACGGGCGGCAACTGCAAGATGGTGGACATCGCCGAAAAGTTCATGAACGATCCGAACACGAAGATCAAGGGGGACACGATCACCTGGGATCTGGAACCGGCGAACTTCAGTACCGTGTGCTGGCAGAACAACGAGTTCTACACGTTGACGCTTGCGTTGATGCTCGGCGTCAAGAGCGTCCCGGTGTGGGCCACCATCACCAACGCGCCCAACGCCAAGCCCACGATCTCCACCCTCATCACCAAGCAGCTGCAACTGCAGTACGGCTGCATGCTGGAAGGCACGCCCATCCTGATGGCCGATGGCAGCACCAAGCCGGTCGAGAAGGTCGATAAAGGTGACCGGCTGCGCGGCAGGGATGGGACGGAGGTCATCGTGGAGTGGCGCACGACGGGCTGGGATACACATTCGGTGGAGCTCACCGACAAGGCAGGCGGGCGGGTGGAACTGACGCCGCTGCATCCGGTGGCCACGCAACGGGGCATGGTGCAGGCGCGCGATCTGAAGAAGGGCGATGTCGTGTACGGCCCACGTGGCCGCACGACGCTGGCAACAGTGACCCCGCGCGAGGCCCCGAAGGCGTTCAACGTCTTCAACCTCGGCGTGGTCAGCGCGACGGGTACAGCCATCACCCGGCGCGACGATGCCGCGTTCTTCGCCGGCGCACTGCTGGTGGGCGATGCCGCCGTGCAGGGCGAGCTGGCCGCTCGCCAGGCACTCCGCAGCGGGCGCAGCCCCGCGCAGCTGCGCGCTCGGGTTCCGAATGCCTGGCGTGCGGATTTCGACAACTGGACCCGGGAGCAGTCCGCACGGGGGACGCCATGAATGCCACCGCCCAGGGCGACCCGGCCACGCCGATGGAAATCATCTCTGCAACCTACGATGGTCTATCGCTGACCGTGAAGTGGAAGCCCTTCTCGGCGACCGGCCTCACCGGCTACGTGGTGTCCCTGCTGCATGACGGGGAGGGCATGAACAACGTGATGGTCGAGAACCCTGCGGCGGTTTCCTCGATGTTCGGCGTGCTGCTCAAGGCTGGCGACGTTTACAAGGTCTGGCTGACGCCCGTCCTGCGTCCAGGCCGGCCGGACACCGATAGCCAGAGCAACGTGGTCGAGATCCCGTATCCGGCTGCTACGGCGGCAACAGGAGGTGTTGCATGACGATCTGGACACTGCGTCTCTGGGCGTTGCCGCTGATCGCCGCATCGCTGACAGCGGGGGGCAGCCCGCCCGTTGCTGCCGCCCCTGGGGCCCAGGGTACGGCGGGCCTCACGCCGGCACCCGTTGCGCGTCGGCTGAACCTGGAGGATCCCGAGGAGAGGCGGCTCTACCAGGACGTGCTGCGGCGCGCGGGCGTGGCACAGGGCAATCCCCTCTATGGATGGGGCACCACGCCCACGACGGGCAAAAAGAGCAAGGCGAAAGGCGCAGCCCCCCAGCAGGTGTTCACGCTGCTGGGTTTCGGCAGCGACGATGCCGGTCGCCATGTGTCCAGTGGCGCCCTGTATGCAACGGATGCCGACGTCTACAAGATCACGCTGACGCTGGTGGTTACCGACGCTGACGACAATGTGGTCACCCGAGGGCTGATCGACGTAACCGACCGTCAGTCGGTCGTAGTGAACACCCCCACCGGTCCCAACCCCGAGGGCGGGGAGATCAACGCGGTGGCCGTGGCCAGCGTGCTGTACAGGGACGGCACTCCGGAGGTCTTCTACGTCAACGGCGAGGCGGCGAGCTATCCAACCAAGGTGACCCAGCAGGCACCCGCCCGTGACGCCGGCGGCTCGACCCGCAATGACGTACAGATCTGCATCAATCGCGCCACCGCCAAAGATGCACCGGAACCGCGGTGCACTGCCGTGCTCGCTTCGGCGGAGCAAGTGCCGTCGCTGCAGTTGCCGGTCATCGGTTCGGCGGTGTTCGGAGGCGACATCGACGTCGATGCCCAGGGCAGGCCGGACAAGGCCAGTGCGTCCCTGGTGATGGTCGCGGCGGACGGAACGCCAGCGTGCCATATCGCTGCATTGGGCGATGCGTTCTTCGCCGACCCGGAGACGAAGGTGGCGGGCAACACGCTCAGTTGGGCGTTCAATCCGCTGCACTTCGAGGGTTGCCCCATCGCAGCCGGGCCGTACAGCTTTTCACTGGCGCTACAGGTCAATGTCCAGGGCAAGCCTGCCTGGGTATCGGCCAGTAGTGCGATCGAGCACAGTACGGTAACGGCCCGTGCAGTTCCTCCCGTACAGGTGACCGCAGGCTGCCTGGCCAAGGGCACCGCCGTGGCTCTGGCCAAGGGTGGCACCGTGCCGGTGGAGGAGGTGAAAGCGGGTGACACGCTTGCAGGGGAGTCCGGCGGTCTGGTCGTGGCCGCCGTCGCATCGGGAACACGCACGCAATCGCTGACGCTCACCTTGGCCACCGGTCAGCGCATCGAGATGAGCATGATCCATCCGGTGGCAACCCATCGCGGCATCGTCCAGGCGCAGGACCTGAAACTGGGAGACGAGGTGACCACCCGCGAGGGTCGCTCGCGGGTCGCCAGTATCCTGGCCCAGGAGCTGCCTGCACCGTTGCAGGTCTACGACCTGGTCTTGACCCCCGCACGCGGATCAAAAACGCAGGGCTCGACCTTCTACGCGGGAGGCATCCTGGTGGGTGACGCGGCGTTGAAGGCCGGTCTGGTCAATGCAGGTTCCCCCGCCCAGGAGCAACGTCCATGAGCGACCATGACACGCAACACACTGCCAGCCACACGGCAGACGCCCACGCCGCCGCCGACACCCCGATGGTGGTGACGACCACTGCGTCCAAGGCCAACGTCGTGCACGTTCAATGGGCGCCGGCGAGCTACAAGAACTGTGACGGGTACGTCATCGGGATCATCACCGGTGCCACCCGGCTGACCAACTTCCAGGTGCTCGACCCCAAGGCGACCGACGACCAGGTGCAGTTCACCTGCGAGCCGGATGGCGTCTACTCGGTGGTGGTGGAACCCATCATCCGCGGTCGACCCAGGGACGCCCTGAGCTCGGCGCCCGTTGGCATCCCGTACCCCTGAGCAACAGCGTGCTCCGCCCTCCCTGGGGAGGGCGGAGCACGGCACTCAGCCCAGCGTGCCGGCAAAGGTCAGGACCAGGTGGATGCCCACCAGCTTGGCTGGGTCAAGACGGTCTCCGTCTCTCAACTCCCGTGGAATGTCCGCACGCGTGATCTGCAGCATCCAGGTGGCGCCCGGATCGAGATCCACGGCAAGTGATGTGGCCACCGACGTGCTGCCGGTGAACCCCAGCGCGATGGGGTCGGCCATGCCGGGAACGGTGAATGCCACCGGCATCGGGCCCACAAACAGCGTATCCGCAAGCTCCAGCTGCAGGTAGGCGCCGGACAGCGCCACCGGCCCGTTGAGGTTGAACGGGAACAGACTGCGCGGAACCGGGAACTGCAGTGTCTGCACGGCAGCATCCGCGGCCGGGTGCATGAACGCGTACCACGCACTGCTGTACTGGCTCAGCTCCAGCAGGCGCGCCCCCGCGACCTCGTTTGGCACCAGCTCGCCAACTGCCTTCTGGAACGCTGCGCCGCCGGCAAGAGCGGTGTAGTCGATCTGGAGGATGACATCGGAAATAGCGGCAAGGTTGAAGGCGTTGGTCCGCTGCGGCATGTCCAGCGTCCATTGCGAGACGGCCCCCGTTCCCTCGAACGGCACGTAGCGGTCATCGCCATTGTCGGCAGCGCTGCCATCGTCGTCGATCGCGCGTGAGATCGCGATCTGCTGCTGATTGCGCCAGTTCAGCCGCAGCACACTGTCCGCCGGCGCCGTGGCATCCACCCCCAGCAGGAACGCGACCGCAGCGGGATCGTCTTTCATCAGGATGGCGTTCGAGGTCTGGGTCAGCATGCCGTGCAGGTCCTGGTACGGACCCACCACGGAGGGGATGGTGACCCGCAGGCGCTGGATCCTGCGGCAGTAGTGCCCGGGGAAGTCCATGTCGAACAGCAGCTCGCTCAGGCCGAACGTGCACGCCCCGGTGCTCTGCAGGTCCAGCAGCGCCTTGGGGTCCATGTCGCGCAGCGAGAGGGTCTTGCTGATGCTCAGCCTGCGGGCGTTTCCTCCCAGGTAGCTGCGCTCCATCTGCCCCAGCCCCAGCAGCAGGCCCTCGCCTGCAAGGAGGCCCCTGCGCCCGCTGTCCCAGTAACGGAAATCGATGAACGTCGCCGCGCTGTCCATTTCATACTGGTAGGCCCGCTGTGCGGACATGGCCAGGTCGAAGGCGAGCTTGTAGGTCTGGAAGTACAGTGCCGACAGCCGCGTGGACATCCACGCATACAGTTCGGCACTGGTGAACTTGTCGAGCAGGAATCGTCCGGTGTCCTCCGCCTGGGCAACCTGCACAGTGTTGAGCTGCAGGTCGCGACGCGCCATCTCCACCCGGGCCTGCGCCGCCGCGATCTGGCTCTGCTGCTGGCTCACCTCGTAGCCGGCCAGCTGCGCCTGCAGCGACCACTCCTGGCTGCGCCGCTGATAGCCCGCCAGCACCGAACTCAGCGAGGCGGCAAAGTCGAAGTTGCGCGACACCGTGTCGTAGATCGCAGACGCTGCATCGAATGCGAACCCGACCTGGATACCGCCATAGGTCATGGCGAATGGCGACCCGACGTTGGGCACCAGGTGCGCCGCACTGGACATCGCCCGCATGACGCCGGACTGTGTCTGGAACACATTGGCCAACGCCATCATGGCGATGTTCACCTCTTCGGCCGGCGATAGCCCATCGTCCACCAGCGTGGCGTAGTACGTCTGCCGGTACGCCGCCGACGCCTGGGAGGTCTTCAGGCCCGCCAGTGACTGTTCGGCATCAATGATCTGCTGCTGCTTCATCTGCGTGGTCAGGTCCATCACCGCGCTTTCCTGGGCGTTCTGCAGCTGCGCCAGCGCCTCCGCGTCCTTCTTCTCAAGGGCAGACAGCAACGCACCGCCAAAGGCGATGAGCGTCTGGGTGAGCGATGCCGCCCGGTCATGCAGGGTACGGAACCGGTAGGCCGGTGTCGCCGCAGGGCTGTGGTCGAGCACGTCAGGCAGTTGCCCTCCGTTGCGGGCCACCGCGCTGACCAGCGCATTGGGGTCGATGGGCGGCTGGTAGAAGGGCAGCTGACGCACCAGCCCTGCCAGGTTCATGCAGTTGCGCAGCTTGTACAGCCGGTCCTCGATACGGGTCCAGTACGCCACCAGGTCAGCGTTCTCGCCGACACCGAAGTAGGTATGCAACAGGTTGAATGGCGCCGGGTTGTACTGGAAGGTCGCTCCGACGGGTCCCGGCAACACGGTTTCGAGGTCGATCAGGAACTGCGGAATGTGCCCGCCGTAGCTGTCGAGGATGTCCTGGAACGTCATGGGCGCCGGGGTAGGCATCGTGCCGCGGTCGCGCGGCCGGGGGCCCAGCAGGTCGTACGCCATCAGGTACAGCAGCAGCGCCTGGTTCAACGACTCGCGGGTGTCCAGGGAGAACTGCGCATCGCCCCAGTCCAGCAGGTTGTCGATGTAGTGCATCACCACCGTCTTCCGGAAGGCGCCGGGGCGCAGCGCCGCCACCGAGTAGGGGTCGAAGGGATGCTTGTTCCAGCGCAGGATGGCCGTGTTGTCCGCCAGTTCCTCTGCGATCGACGGCAACGAGGTGTCCTCGCGGAAGGGCTGGAACTGCCAGAACACGGCCGGCTCGGCGGTATCGGGGTCCTGCACCGCCGCCGTCGGATTGAAGATGAAGTCGTACCAGCGCTGCGCCTCGGCGAAGCGCTGGTTGGCGTTGAGCAGGGACGCAAGCAGGAACGGAATGTGGAAGAAGACCTCCTCGAAGTAGGGCCTGTACGCCCCCTTGAAGTCGACCTGGCCTCCGCAGAGCACGTCCGGCGGAATGGTGTTCGGCGGCGGCGGAATCCCGTCGCCGGCTGGGTCGCATGCCGCGGTGATGGTGGAGATCGGGCTGTAGAAGCGCGAGAAACACAGTGCGCCGGCGCCATGCGCGGTCTGCGTGCGATTGGACAGCAGCGCCTCGATGCCGCCACCAAACAGGACACGGCTCATTCGGCTTACCGCGCCGGCACTGAGTCGCGTGAACTGCACCACGGCGTCCTGGACGTTGATGGGGTCATCGGTATACGCGCCGCAGCGCAGGATCACCTCATCGGCGTCACCGCTCAACGTGGCGCTGCCGGCGGCCATGCTGACAATCGACTCGATCTGCCGGAACGAGGTGTCGGTGGTGACCGCCAGGAAGCTCTCGTCGCCGTTGTCGAACACCCACCAACCCGGCAGGTTGGCGACACCGATCACCTGCGCCTGCCGGGCAAGGCTGTACAGGCAGGTGGTGGTTACTCCGCCGGCGTACACGCGCTCGTAGTAGTCGGATCCGGCGGAAAGCATGTTGTCGACAAGCACGTTCCGGCTGGGAATCAGTCGGAACGTGCCCTCAAACGAGGTGGCGCCGAACGGTTGTACTCCCTGCGTCGGATTCTCGAAGAACGCCCACGCTTCGGTGGCCTCCAGTGTGTCGTCCAGCACCGCAACCGGCAGCAGCTGGACCGAGCCGGCGCTGCCGGCCGGCATGGCGTTGGCAGCAAGCGATGCGTTGTACACGCTGCGATTGAGCTGCGCGCGATCCTCCGCGCGATCCGCGGTGGCAGGCTTCAGATTCGAGGTGGCGCGTGCGGCATAGGCGTTGCCGAACCCCACCACCAGACGGTCTGACATTCCCTTCACACCCGGCACCACCGTGATGTAGGGGCGATACCAATAGGGCTGGCTGACATCGATGCCCTTCAACGCATCGTCGCTGGCGGTATCCACCAGCGTGGTGGCATACGTGTCGGGCGTCGCGTCGAAGACGACGCCCGACAGCGCCGGCTGTGGTGCAGTCCATGTCCTGTCCAGGCGCTGGTATGCGTAACGGACGGAGCCGCGCAGGCTGTCGACGTTGTTCTGCGTGGTCCCATCCAGCAGGCCGATGCTGGCCTCCTCGGTCTCGACCCAGAACAGGAACAGGCGGCCGAACGCATGCACCGGGGTGACACTGGGGGCTGGAATTTTCAGGTCGACCTTGTTCCATGCCGACCAGATCTCGCCGTCCTGCAGGGTCCGCAGGTAGTACACGAACGGCTCGCCCGCCGACCGGCCAACCATGACCAGCTGATCCACCTGCTCACCGGTGTCCGGATCCGGGGCGGTGCAGTACACCGACCCGACCGTGCGCAGGCTGGCCAGTTCGTCCAACGTTGCCAGGTAGGTCGTGAACGCATTGGTGACCACCGCATCGGTGATCTCGCCCTGCTGGAGCTGGTCGAGCAGGGTGGCAAACAGGGGGGTGCGCGACCGCATCAAGGTCGGGTCGATGTAGCTTTCCGGATAGAGGAATATCTTGCGGTTGGCTTCCCACAGGCGGTAGCTCGACAGCCAGCTCCAGGTCAGATCGGAGATCTCCGCCCTGGTTATTCCTGGCTCCAGTGCCATCCTGCAGCGCTGCAGGTACATCTGCGCCGCCAGGGTGAGTTCGAGGATGGGCGTGGTCATGTTGCAGCTGCAGGACTCCACGTCCATCAGCAGGTACTCGCTCAGCCCACGGGGCGAGTCGACCATGCGCACCTCCGGCCGCAGCACCAGCACCGCAAGCGCTACCAGCGCCCTGCGGCGGCTCTCGGCCACTGCATCGCGCGCCGGCCGCGACATCTCTCCCCAGGTGGCATCGCCGTACCTGGCCTTCAGCACATCCAGCGCCGCCTGCGCCACTTGCTGCCATTGCACCCAGGCGGCCGCATCACCGCCAGGCAGCGTGGGCAGCGGAAGCCGCGCGTAGCCGGCACTGCGGGCGAGCGCGAGCATCGAATCCACCTGCAGACCGGACTGGCTAGCCCGTTGGCCACAGAGCCGCATACGCTCAAGGCCGGGCAGGCTGCTGAACGCCTCGCTGTCTCCCCACACTGCCTGGATCAGTGCCGCGGACTGCGCGACCGGCCATCCGGTGAGTGCCTGCAGCGCAGTGAGCTTCAGCTCCGGCGGCTGCATCGGTGCAAGTAGATAGCCGGCAATCGTGAAGCCGCTGGTGGCAAAGGCCTTGAGCAGGCGGGCGTACAGGGACAACAGCCACAAGTCGTACAGCCGGGGGTGAGCCAGGTCGCGGAAGTCGAACGCACCGGGAATCACGCAGGCGATGTTCATGTCCCGTGCGCCGATACCCAGCCGGGCCGCAGCGAAGGCGAGGCGGTCTGCGTTGAGCAGCGCCTCGACCAGCGGCACGGGATCGGCCGGCGGCGTCAGCAGCAGCTGCTGCGGCAGCCCCAGCTCACCGACCGTGAGGGTGGCCACACCGCGTGCCATTTCCACCTCGGTGTCGAACAGCAGGGCCAGCTGCGTGTGAATGCCCAGCAGCTGTTCATCCAGTGCATTGCCGAGCACGGCGGCCACATGGGCAATGCCCCCACTGATCTCGATCAGACGGCGCTGTACCGCATCGATCAACCAGCCTCGATCCGGCAGATCCGGGAACAGGAAGGACAGATCGGTAGCGGACGTCACTTCCGTGGTGAGCGTGTCGCCGTCGAGCAGGCCCGCGGCAGTGAGTTGGGCGTGCGCCTGCGCGGCATTGTCGCCGGTCAGGGGACGCACCGCTAGCCGCGTCACGGTAACGGGCAGCAACGGCGCCACCACCGGCAGGCCGGGCGGTTCGGGAAGCAGCACGACGCCGGCGGCATCCAGATCACCGCGCTGGACCAGCGCCTTGAACAGCGCCTCGGAGGTATCCGCGTCGATGCTGTCGAACACGAATGCCTGGGGACCCAGCAGCCAGCCCTTGCCGAGCGCGCGCAGCGTCGCGAGGAACGCCGGCATGTTCTGCGGATCGAGCACGCCCGGCACCCGGCCGAGCACGGGTCCATCGACGATGTAGCCGATCTCATCCAGCGACAGGCCGCCCAGGTCGGCAGCGTCCTTGAACGCCACCAGCGCCAGGATGCCCTCAAGATCTGCCGGCATCCCATCGCCCAGCAGATCAATGGCCTGAAGAAGCGCGGGCAATTTCAGTTTGAGCGCACGGGCAAGCCGGGCCATGCCATACAGGCGCGAAAGCGTGGGCACATCCAGCGTGACAGACGGCCCTGCAGTGAGGCGGGCGACCAGCAGGCGCAGATCGGCCTCGTTGAGGCGCAGCGAGCCGGTCAGCCACGCCAGGATGCGCCGGTTGTCGGCATCCTCGTTTGCGGGTGACCAGACGATGGGCACGGACGTGAACAGCGGATTGCCCGCGAACGTCGGCCGGTAGGGCGTGCCACTGTCCAACACGCGCGTGCTGTTGAAGGTCCGGTCAAACAGATCCTGCGGACGGGCATCGGTGCCGCGCCCGAAGGTCTTCACCACGGAGAACAGCGCGCAGGCCTCGTCCACGGGCAGCGCGAGCCGGTCCTTGAGCTGTGACAGCAGGGCAAGCTTCTGCAGCGTGGTCTCGCCGAGCGCACCGTCCCCGCAGCAGGCGATGGCCCAGTCGAGATCGGCGAACGACCAGCCACACGCGGCGGCCAGCCTGAGGAAGCGGTTGATGCGGCCCAGCCGCACGCTGCTCAGTCCTACCAGCAGGTCCAGGCTGTAGTTGGCATCGGTCAGGTCGCTCGCCACCGTGATCGGCGCACCGTCGTCACCTGCATTGATGAAGAACCGGCCGGGCAGTCCCTTCTCGACCTCAAGTGGGCTCAGGTCCTGCTGCAGCAGCGTATAGACCGCAGGCGTGTCAAGACCGGTGACCTGCGAGAACACGGCCAGCTGGGCGACGCTCTGCGGCGGGCTGGCCTGGGCAGGAGCATCTGTCAGCGTCGCGGGCCAGGGCGTGTCCACGGTAAGCGTGCTGCTGTCGTCGACCCGGGTGATGACGCGCAGGGTGCCGCCAGCGTTCACCACCCAGCCGGTGATCGCGTCGCTGAACGAGGTCCCGGTCAACGCGTTCTTGCCGGCTACCGCCGATACGTTGCCCAGCGCGACCGGCAACGCAATGGGCGAGGGAGCGGACGACTGCGCCGGCAGACCGTAATACTGGGACAGGTGTGCGTCGGCGGTGTCGTCCGTGCACACGATGGCCGCCTGTTCGCGGCTGAGGCCCAGCGTCTCCCGCGCCACATCGATGGGCCCAGGCATGCCGGCGGCGCCGCCCTCCTGGGCCAGGAATGTGGTGTAAACCGTGGCGAGCGACTGTCCATCGATCCCCAGCGTGGCCCGCAGGCCGAGCAGGTGCAGGTTCTGCGGAAGGAAGAACGGAAAGACACGGGTGGCGATCGCCAGGTCCGCGTCATCGCCCAGCGCCGCGGCCAAGCGCGTGGCGATTACCCGGTTGGCCACCTCGACCTTGGACACCGGGTCCAGGGTATTGGCACAGGTAAGCCCGGTGCTGAACATGTCCGGCCGCCGCGCGGCGAGCGCGTAGGGCGGGGCTACGTCGGGGTTTCCGGCGACGATGGTTTCTTCGATCACCCGCATCAAGTCGACGTAGTACGCCGACGGCCCGAGTACCGACTGGCACTCGGGGACCTTCATGTAGTCCAGCGTACCGAACAGATCGGTGTAGCTGGGGAGGTCCGCGACAGCGGCCAGCAGGGCATCGTCGGGCCGCAGGTAGCGGTTTCCGCGCACATGCGGCGAGAACTGGTCGCGCAGCCGCGCCCAGGTATGGGTCACGCGCGACTGCACGCTGCAGGCCTCATCGTGCACCTGCGCCGCGATCCCGGCCGACCCGAGTGCGTCGCCATACCGGGCAACGAACCGGGCGCGGGGAACCGCTGCGATGTGGTGCGCGCTGTTCAACCCCTCGGCGTGCAGAACATCGGCAACAGACGGGGCCAGGCCCAGCTGGGCCATGCGCTGGTAACGATGCAGCGAGGTGCGCACGCCGTCTTGGTCATCGCCCTCCAGTCCCAGCGTAGCCAGTGTGTCGGGGCGCCACAGATCCAGCGTCAGCAGGTCAAGGTCGCCATTGGCCGCCGACAGTACGGCAAGCCGGGGATGGGCGTGGGCGGCGTCGGCCAGCGTGACGCGGGCGCCACGGCGCCCGGAGGGCCGCCGCGCGGAGAGGGGACTGCCGGGAACAGAGGAGTCGAGCATTGCCAACCTCGTTGCGCGAAGCAGAAAGACACGGTGGGTGACGCTGGAAAGCGGTCTACTAGGGGAACGTGGTACCGCCCTGCGAGTGAGTCGGGGTGTTCTGGGGAGGGAACGAATGCGTGTAGTTCAGCGGTTGCAGCACTGACGTGGGAACGTAGCTCTGCACCACCGACGGCGAAAAACCGAATGTGCCGTTCGAGCCGAACGGCGACGAGACGCTCGCATACGGCTGGAACGAAATCACCGGAGTTGGCTGCGGCGGCGGTGGTTTGAACGCGTCCATCGGGTCGGGACCGGGCAGCGACCTCAATCCCTGCCAATGCAGCATGAGCCCGGTGTAGGCGGCCAGCTCGTTGGTGTAGATATTCCCGAACTTGGCCGCCCCAACGGTGTGGAACGCGCCCTCATGCTGGCCGACGACGCCGTAGCTGCTGCCGCCGCGCGAAACCGCCCACAGGTTGTTGGCGTTGGTGGCATATTCGGGAAGGAACTGCTTCTTTGCACCGTGGTGCAGCTCCACGGTCCGGAAGTAGTCATCGGAGGCGACGATGTCGCCCATGTCTGTATCGTTCATTGCCCGGGTGAAGTAGGGCGAACGCATTTTCGTGTAGGACGATGTTCCACCCGTGTCATCATCCACCCCCGCGTTGGCCTGCGCGGTACGAAAGACAGCCAGCAACTCGGGATTTGACCCGATGTGCAGTGGCTTGAACGTTTCGAACATCGACAGTACCCGATACTCGAGCGAGGACGAGAGCCGCGAATCGTAGTACTGGGTTGCGCTGGTGTTGAACTTGTAGACGTAATCGTTGATGTCCTGGGCCAGTTGCTGGTACGACTGCGCCTCAGAGGCGGTCAAATAGCGATAGTTCGCTTCGAAGGTGGCAAACGTCGTTGTCGACGTGGTTGACGGCAACGTGATCTTGGCCTTGCACCCACCTGTCGGATCCACCCACGACAACGGGTTGCAGCCCACGTACTGGTAGAGGTTGGGGCTGTCGACCGGACCGTTGGGGTCGGCGCAGAGCCAGCGGGCCAGCCACGTCACGTAATAGCGGTCACCGAAGAAATACAGGCCGGTGACGTCATCGCACTCCTTGCCGCAGAACCGGTAGTCCTTCAGCTGGACGTCCGCCTGGGCATGGCCAGCAATGATGGCCGTGCCGCCATAGGGGAAGTACTCCTCGTAGCTGATCACCGCGCCATCGGCTTCCACCTCCAGCGCCGAGGAGCCGGTGACCGTGGCCAGCTGGAAGCGCCATTGCGATGCGCGCCCATCGCTATCGGGCCAGTAGCAGGCCATCAGCAGCCGGGCACCGGCGTCTTCGACGGAGATGCTGGTGCGCGTCACCTCCGGCGTGCCGGTGGCGGGCAGGGTGCGGACAAACTCGCATCCATCCAGGTAGACCTTGTCTTCCACCTGCAGCCCGCCTGCGGTCAGCCGCTGGGTCACGCGCCGGACCCGTTGCCCGGCACTGTTGTAGATGTAGAACTGCGCATCGTCATCCGCCCCGGACCGGGCTACCGTCACCGCACGGCGCGGGCGGTTGCACCAGTCCCACTCCATCGCGCGCAGGTGGTCGAACACCACCATGTTTCCATTGGCGTCATAGGCAGCATCCGCGTCGGCAGCAGGCCCGTCCTGCGGGTCGAGAACAACCCGGTTGGAGCACTGCGACACCGTGTACCGGCGTGTCCACGACAGCGTGGACTGTGGGGTTGCATGCTCGAGCTGCATCAGATTGCCGGCGTCGTCGTAGACGTAGCGTTCTGTGTAAGGCGTCAGCCGGGCAGCATCGAAGGCGTTCTGCGGGCACAACGGCGTATACACGCTCTGCTTGAATCCGGTGCGGTAGGTGCTCGCGCCGATCCCCGGGTTTTCGCGCCCGGTGGCCTGCAGCAGGCGGTAGATGGCATCGTAGGTGTATGACTGGCGCGGTTCGATGCGCGCCTGGTCGCAGAACACCAGCGGCACGGTTGCGTCCTCGGCGCAGGTGATGTTGCCCACCGGGTCGTATACATAGCGGATCTGCTGCAGCGCCTTGCCATCTCCGATGCGCGACGTCGCCACGGTCAGCAGGCGCCCGGTAGTTTCCTCGTAGCTGCGCTGGGCCAGCACCCCGCCGCCCAGCTGGGCCGAGACACGACGGCCCTCGGCGGAGTACGTCGCCCTGCTGACCACTGGCGTGGCCAATGGCGCCCCGGCCAGCGTCAAGGTGGTCCACGCCAGCCAGCCTGCGGCGTAGTAGTCGCTCTGCTGTCTGCTGCCGTCCACGCACACCTTGTCGATCAGCTGCTCGAAGGCGTTGCGGGTGGTCAGCGTGGTTCGCGCAGGTTCGAGCGCCACTGTCCTGCCCGGTGACCAGTCGACTTCTCCGCTGTAATCGACGCGGAGTTCGAAGCGGCTGCACGTGGGCTTGCCGCCCAGATCGAACGGCCCCTCATGCAGCACACCCGAGGCATCACGCAGTTCCACCCGGCGTCCAATCGTGTTGCTGGTGGCATCGGTCCCATAACACAGCTGTTCAACGCGCTGTTGGAGCCCAAGGGCACCATCCACGTCAACGTGGACAAGCCGGCTCATCGCATCATAGGCACGGCGGGAATGTACCCCGCGGCCGTCCCATTGATGCACCAGGCGCCCGAGCGCATCGCTGAACGCGACACGGGTACCGGCATCCACGCTGTCCAGCGTCATCGGGTTGCCCGCGAGGTCGTAGCGCGTGGTGATGTTCCAGGTCGCGCTACCCCCTTCGATGGAGCGGCGGCTGAAACGAGGATCAGCCAACGCGAGCGAGCGGCCGTCGATATCGAGCAGACTGGACGTCACCAGGGACACGACGCCGGGCGCGTCGGCCGTGCAGTTGCGTTGTTCAAGATCGACCGCGCGTCCAAGCGGGTCGAGCCAGCGCGTCAGGTACGTGCCCGCAAACAGCGCCGCCTGCTCAAGCGCCCGGCGCTCGTCCGCGAACCCGGGCGAGGTATCGCCGATATGGGCAAGGTAATAGGGCGAGGTTGTCACCGTGTCGTCCAGATCCCATTCGTCGCTGGACCAGGCACGGTAAACGGTGCGGGCGATGAAGCCCTTGGCCGTCAGCGTCTCCACCACACGGCCCTGTGCATCGAGCCAGTCGGTCTCGAACGGCCCGTCGGGGCGTGCGCTGTACTCCACTCCGTCGGTGAAACAGGCCGACCAGCGCCTGACCGCCGTGCCCTGGATGTCCAGTGCCACGTGGTCCTTGGACAACCAGGCGCCCTGCAGACGCCCACAGGCCTCGGCCTCGACCCACGTCTTGTTCTGCAATGCACGCTGGAGCGCATCGCTGTAGGTCGCCACCACCACCAGGCGCGACGACTGCCCCGGGGCCAGCTGGCTGACATGCAGCTGGCGCGCGACGCTGAGCACCACCGGCGGAAGGCCCGAGCCCGGCCGCTCCTGGTAAAGGAAGTAGGCACTGGCCTGTTGCAGGTACGCCGCCGGGTCGGCCAGCACCTCGGCCATGCTCCCGGCGGGCAAGGGCACGTAGTCGTCAATGCTGGCATCGCCCTGGCGAACGCCATTGGCCGGTGCGTGGAAGCGGGTGGCCACAACCACCCGCCCCAGCGCATCGGTCAGCACCTGGTCGACCACCCCGTTCACGTCGACCAGTGCCGCCGTCTGCAGCGTCTGGTAGTCCGGCACCGCGCGGGCGGTGCCGTCGGCATTGGTCATCGCCAGTGGCAGCAGCGCGTAGTCATCGTAGGTGATGGACACGGTGCTTCCCGCCGCATCCGTGGTGCTGATCGGACGGTGGAACCGGGCTGCATCGGAAAAACGGGTCACCGCATCGGACGCCCACCAGTAGCCGTCTTTAAACTGAAGCAGGCCCTCGTCCTGGATCTGCTGCGAGGTCAGCCGGCCGTCATACACCTGCGCCGCCATGCCCGCACTCAACCGGGTGCTGCCTGCGTGATGGCGCAGCGCCGGCCATGCCACCGCACCGTAGGGCAGGGCGGCGCCGCCCTCGGCATTCCAGTAGAAAAGCCGTGTATCCAGGCGACAATCCGGCTGCACCGCAATCTCCTAAAACTGATGCCCGGGGGGGCGCAGGCGCGCCTGCGCCGACGTGCCCGAGAACGGCTGCTCGGGCGGAATCACGTTCTGCAGCGCGAGCTGCGTGCCGGCCAGCATCGCATCGAAGTCCAGCCAACTGCCGGGGGCAGGGCCCACCCCGGCCAGCGCGTACGCTGCCTCGCCGAGTGCCGGCACCATGAAGGCGCCGGCCTGTTCCAGCGGCGCGGCAAAGCGGGCATGCGTGGCCGTTGCCAGCGCATTCGTCTGATACGCCGGCACAGGCGTGGGGGATGTAGGCGGTGTCGGCGCGCCCCAGCCCCGGGCATTGGCGATGTCGGCTGCCAGGATTACATGGCCGCAGTCGTCTACCTGGAGAGTGAACTGCTGGCTCACGCGCGGATCCAGCGCGTCGCGCTCGTAAACGGCAGTGACGGTCTCGCGGCCGGCCACCTGGAACGCAGATTCGTCCTCGCCCCGTCCAGGCTGCACTTCACGCACTGTGTAGCTGCTGCTCACCACCGTGCAGGGCACGTCCTGCAGCGCCCCGCCATCAAGCGCATAGGTTTCCCTGCGCAGCACCTGCCCCTTCAGCGCACGGTGCGCAACCCGCAGCAGCGCGGCATCGGGCAGGGCGGAAAGGGTGATGAAGCGACTGTCGGGCGCCGGCGGCTGGCGCCCCGCGACGCCCGGCCAATATTGGCCGGCATACTGCAGCGTTGCCACATCGGCGTTGATGAATGCACCGGTGTCGTACCACGTCCGCGTGTACGCCGGTGGCGCGTAGGACTCCTCCTGCACCACGCCTTCGGTCCATCGCTCCACGTAGCCGAATCCACGGAACGCACTGGCGACCGGGTCGTAGTACCCGTCGTGGTAGGCGATGCGCAGCGTCTGGCTGGCACCCGAGAATGGTTCGGTGCTGGTGATCCGGGTAACGGCGTGAACCGGGAAGGGCAACGCACATGGCCACGGACGGCCGGCCAGACTGTCTGCGAGGGCGAACTGGCTGGAAGTGCCGTATTCCAGCGTCGTCGTTGCCCCGAGATCGTTTCGTACCGCAGCCAGCAGCCCCGGCCTGCGTCCTCCGGTCAGATCGATGAGCCACTGCCCCTCGGTCGCCGTGCCGAGCAGAAGGTTCTGGCTGCCACCGCCCAGAAGGTCGCCGCTGCCTGCATAGCTGAGCTGTGTGTAGGCCACCGGTAGGTCGATCACGACCGCCGGGGCGAAACCCCCGCCGGTCTGGTTGAAGTAGAGATGGACCTGCCGTTCCCCGAAGTAGACCAGATCCACGCCGCCGCTACCGCTCAGATCCGCGAGCCGCAGCCGTGCTGCATCGAACCCGCCGGGGAACACGGGCGCGCCATCGAACAGGATGCGCTGGGCAAAATGCCCATAACCCAGGCTTGGCCAGCACTCCACGCTGCCGTCGCGGATGCGCACGATGTGCGCGCCCCCATCGCCGATCGGGTCGGCAAACGCGATGAAGTCGCGCTGCGATGCCATGCGTGGATCGGGCACGCCGGTGGGCAATGCCAACGCAATGGGATCACCATAGCCGTCGGTACCCTTGCCGGGGTACCAGCGCACCGAGTCCGGCCCCATGACCAGTAGATCCGCCACGCCACTTCCCGTCACGTCCACGTACTGCGCAGCCGCCGCGGCCGCTTCCGGCGCCCAGTGCGGGAACGACTGGAACGCGCTCCATCCTGCACCGCGCGTGTAGCGGTAGTACCCAGCCTGCGTGCCTTCGGCAACGACGCAGTCGAGTTGCCCGTTGGCCTCGAGGCTGGTCAGCAGCTGGCGGCCGGCAGACACGTCACGCTGCAGCGGCATGGCCTGTGGTGTGAGCGCCTCGGCGAACCGTCCGTCGCCGAGGTTGCGCCAGAACAGGCATGCCGATGGCGTGCTGAACAGCAGGCCAGGCAGCCCTTCGCCCAGAAGGTCTGCCACCACCAGCCCACCTTCCGAGAGCGGCGCAGGGAACGCGCCGCGCGCCGGCGTGACGGCACGGAACACCTGCCGCGCTGGAGTGAACGCCTGGTAATCCAGACTCAGGCCAGGCCGCTCAAGCATGGCGCGCGAGCCATCCGGCAACCGCCGGTACCCGCGCTGCACCGCGCGGCACAGCATCGACAGGCCGTCCTGCGGCAGGTAGTCGAGCACCGTGGCCGCCACCAGGCTGGGACGCGGCCCCAGCTCCGGCAGCGCATGGAACATAAGCACGCCGCGGCAGAGGCGATAGGTGCGCACCTCGAAGCCGCTGCGGTAGCTCGAAAACGCGTCCGGCCGCGCCGGCCAGGTGCGTACCGGGCGGTATGGGTCCGGGTTGCCCGGCCCGATGTCGTACTCGCCGTAGTCGAACACCATCCGCATCGCATACCCGGCGTCCGCATCGCTGCCCGGGTAGGCGCCATAGCGGATCTCGGCAATATAGCGGTTGGCGGTGTGGTCACGACCGGCATTGCAGGGCAGTGCCGGGATGTTCTCGGCGTCTTCAGGCTTGTAGATGTACTCGACGCGATCGCCCGAGGCATTCACCGACCGCTGGATCAACCAGGCAAGCACGCGCGCCGGACACGCCGGGTCGGCGATCCGCGACGCGGCATCGCTGCCAAGCACGGCGACGCTGCCGTCGGTACTGGCGATTCTCCAGTGTTCGTCGCCCCCATCCAGCCGCCGCCAGCGCTCGAAACGCGTCCCATCACCATCCGAGCGGCGACGGTATCGCCAGACCTCATAGTCCACGCCGTCGTCGGAACAACGGGCACGGATCGGCTGCCAGTCGCCATCCACCGCCTGCAACGTGGGCACCAGCACCTCGCCGCTGGCCATGAAAACGTCGGTGTCGTCGTAGCGCGGAATGCATGCGTCGGTGCGGCGCGCGATGCGCGGCAGGGCAAGATCAAACCCGAGGCCAAAGGCCCCGTTGCTGCCACCGCTTGCGTAACCCAGCACCAACGACGGCGTTACGTCACGGCAGGTTGATGTCGGAAGCGGAACCTGAAACGACGCCGCGCCGGTGAAGTCGTCGGCAGAGAAGCTTTCGCCCATCCCACGAACGACACCGCCACCGGCAGGCAGGGATAACTTGGGTAGTTCGACTGCGCTTGTCATGAGGCATTCCTTGCCTGGCAACAATCACGTCACAGAGTCCTTCGCAGGGAAGGTTCCCGAGCTGCTTGAATCATCGACTGCGGATCGAACCATACCACGGGATCTTCGGCGCGCAGATCCGCACCGGGGCCATGTGCACCGCTTTGCGTCCGACAACCTCATAAACCGTTGATGCGGAAGGACTTCGCTCAAGATCAGGGTTGGACCACCGCGATCAAGGCCAGTGGGAACGTGAAGGACGGCGCCGCTCAGGCGTCCACCCGGAACCGGCACGCGTCGAAGGGAATGATATGGACCTTGCCGTCATCCGTTGCACTGGGCGTACCGGTAGCGCCCCCTGCAGCTGTCCCATTGAAACCGATCCACCTGTTCCAGCGTAACGCCAACTTCCGGCCTATGTCGCCCACCGCGGACACCATGCTAGGTTGCGCTGGCCTTCGCTACCGGGGGCACTACTCCAGGGGTCTGTCGTGCGTATCCGTCGCTCCACCTTCCCGTTGGCGCTCATCGCCGCTGCCTGGGTTTCGCCGCCCTCGATCGCACACCCCCGATCCGCCGATCCCGTGCCAGCCGACCGCCATGCGCAGGTGGACGCGATCTTCGCGCCGTGGAGCAGCACCACCACGCCGGGCTGCGCGGTAGGCATCGCCCGCGACGGCGCCGTCGACTACATGCGCGGCTACGGCATGGCCAATCTCGAGTACGACATTCCGATTGCCCCGGATTCGGTCTTTCTCTCCGGGTCCATCTCCAAGCAGTTCACCGCGGCCTCCGTCGCGCTGCTGGCGCAGGACGGCAAACTGTCGTTGGACGATGACATCCGCCTCCATCTGCCTGAGATGCCGGACGTCGGCAGAACGATCACCATCGCCCACCTGATCCACCACAGCAGTGGCCTGCGCGAGCAGGGGCAGCTGCTGTACCTCGCCGGCTGGCGCAGCGACGATGAGATGACCCAGGCTGACATGCTGGCCATCGCGGTAAAGCAGCGCGGCCTGAACTTCCCGCCGGGGAGCGAAACGCTCTACAACAACCTCGGCTACACACTGCTGGCGTTGATCGTGGAGCGCGTCTCCGGAATGCCCCTGCGTTCCTTCGCCGACGCGCGGATATTCAAGCCGTTGGGCATGACCAGCACGCACTTCCAGGACGACCACACCGGGATCGTTCGCCGGCGCGCGGCCGGCTATCAGGCACACGTCGATGGCAGCTGGCGGGTCAGCAACCCGGCATCCGACTACTACGGCCCCACCGGCGTCTTCACCACCGTGGGCGACCTGCTGAAGTGGCAGGACAACATCATCCATGCACGGGTGGGGGGAACGGGCCTGGCGGCCTTCACGCAGACGTCGGCACGGACCCCGAGCGGCGAGGCGAGCGGCTACGGTGGCGGGGTGTTCGTCGGCACCTACCGCGGCCTGCCGACCATCGGGCACGACGGTGTGCACGCGGGTTATCGCGCGGACGCAGTGACCTTTCCCGATCAGCGCCTGTCCATCGTGACGCTGTGCAATGGCGCGTCGATTGCACCCCAGGCGCTCACGCAGCGCATCGCTGCGGTGTATCTGGGGGATCTCCTGGCGCCGCCACTGCCGTCCGTCACTACGCCGGAGGCGGAACTGGCCGCACTGGCGGGCATCTACTGGAGCCCGCTGACCGACGAGGTGGTTCGCGTCGAGATGAAGGATGGGTCGCTTCGACCGACAGGCGCGTCGTCGCCGCTGGAATCCCTTGGCAGTGGCGTGTTCCGGTCGGGCGAGACGGCGCGCTGGCAGTTCAGTCCCGCCAGCAACGGCACGCCGGACACGCGCGAACTGCGGATCTGGGATGCCTGGCCCACGCCCAGGGCATTCACCCGCGTCAACGCGCCGATGCCCGCAGCTGCGGCCCTGGCCGAGTTCGCGGGAACGTACCGCATCGACGAGGTCGGCATGCGCTACACAGTGCTCATGGCGGACGGAACGCTGCGGGTGCGGTGGCCTCGCCAGAGCGATCTGGTGCTGGAACCGGTGGGCGGCGACCGCTTTGTAAGTGGCCCGTGGACAGTGACGTTCACGCGATCGGCCCAGGGCACGGTGGATGGCCTGACCTTCACTGCACGCCGGCTGCGCCGCATGCGGGCCGAGCGGATGGAAGGCGACGGCTGACGACATCGCCCACCCGCGTCATCCTGGTGCCTGCCTCGATCCAGCCCGGTGTGGGTTGCGCGGGCCCTTGACATCACCAGAGGTATAGTCGAGCCATCCTCACCACAAGGATCGACGCGATGCAGAAGGGCTCGGATCTACTGGTCAAGGCGCTCGAAAACGAAGGCGTAGACCGCATCTTTGGTGTGCCGGGCGAGGAGAACCTGGACTTCCTGGAATCGCTGCGGAACTCCCGTATCGAACTGGTCCTCACGCGCCACGAGCAGGCAGCCGCCTTCATGGCCGCCACCCACGGCCGGCTCACCGGCAGGCCGGGCGTGTGCCTGGCCACGCTCGGCCCCGGTGCATTGAACTTCTCGACGGGCGCGGCGTACGCCCACCTCGGCGCGTGGCCGATGATCCTCATCACCGGCCAGAAGGCAGTGATGAGCGCCAAACAGGCCCGGTTCCAGATCGTGGATATCGTGGCGTCGATGAAGCCGCTCACGAAAATGACGCGCCAGATCGTCAGCCCGGCGTCTATTCCGGCAATGGTGCGTGACGCCTTCCGCGTGGCGATGGAAGACCGCCCCGGGCCAGTGCATCTGGAGCTGCCGGAGGACATCGCCGGTGAGGAGGTGGAGGATGTCGCGGTCATACCGGTCCACCCGCTGGAGCGTCCCATCGCGCCGCCGGCCGCGCTCGACCGCGCCGAAGCGGCCATTCTCGCGGCCAAGCGGCCACTGGTGATGATCGGCGCGGCGGGAAGCCGGCCGTGGCTGGCCGAGGCGTTGTCCGCCTTCGTGGCGCGCACGCGCCTGCCGTTCTTCAACACGCAGATGGGCAAGGGGGCCGTCACCGGCGGCTCCAACCTGTACGTGGGAACGGCCGCCCTCTCGGAGGGTGACTATGTGCACGAGGCCATCGCCCGCGCCGACCTGATCATCGCCATCGGCCACGACACCGTCGAGAAGCCGCCGTTCCTGATGAAGAGCAGCGGGGGGCCCAAGGTCATCCATATCAGCTTCCAGTCCGCCACGGTCGAGCAGGTCTACCACCCGGATATCGAGGTGCTGGGCGACATCGGCGCCTCCGTTGACGCACTGGCCGAGCGGCTGGAAGGCCGCCTGCCTGCCGATGAAGGCATGGTCGACCTGCGGCAGAAGATCCTCGCCCGTCTAAACGACCGCGCCGAGGAGAATCGCTTCCCGGTCACCCCGCAACGCCTGGTGCATGACGTGCGCCAGTCCATGCCGGACGACGGCATCGTCTGCCTCGACAACGGCATGTACAAGATCTGGTTCGCCCGCAATTACCGCACGCATGTGGCCAACACGCTGCTGCTCGACAATGCGCTCGCCACGATGGGGGCCGGGCTGCCGTCGGCGATGATGGCGGCGATGCTGTACCCGCAGCGCCGCGTCATGGCGGTGTGTGGCGACGGCGGCTTCATGATGAATTCGCAGGAGATGGAAACCGCCGTGCGGCTGGGGCTCAACCTGGTGGTGGTGATCCTCAACGACAGCGCCTACGGCATGATCCGCTGGAAGCAGGCGGTGGATGGCTTCGAGGATTTCGGCATGCGTTTTGGCAATCCGGATTTTGTGAAGTACGCCGAAGCCTACGGTGCCAAGGGCTCCCGCGTAACGACCGTCGACCAGCTGGTGCCGATGATCGAGGCCGCCTTCGTCGGCGGCGGCGTTCACCTGCTGGATGTGCCGATCGACTATTCCGAAAACACCCGCGTACTGGTGGATGAGCTGCGCAATCGCACGCCGGATGTAGGCTGCGCGTAAGCCCGCTCTCCCTCTGGCAAGGAATTCAACATGCTGACCGTCGTACAGGCTTTCGACCGCGCGCCCATCGCAGAGATCGGCTTCGATACCGCCACCGCCCTGGAGCACAAGCTCAGCGCCGCCGAGCGGGTCTTCAAGGACCGCGACGGCTGGCTCCACCCACACCAGCGCATCGCGATCCTGCGCAAGCTCGCCGCGCTGATGGACGCAAAACGCGACCACCTGGCCCTGCAGATCGCCCGCGAGGGAGGCAAGCCGCTGCCGGATGCCATCATCGAGACCACCCGCGCCATCGACGGCGTCCACAATGCCGCCGACGAACTGCGCAACTTCGCCGGCCGCGAAATTCCGATGGGCCTGTCGGCGGCGGCTGAGAACCGCTGGGCGTTCACCACCCGCGAGCCCATCGGCATCGTGGCCGCGATCTCGGCGTTCAATCATCCGCTGAACCTGATCGTCCACCAGGTTGCACCGGCCATCGCCGTCGGTTGCCCGGTCATCATCAAGCCGGCCTCCACAACGCCACTGTCGTGCCTGGAGTTCGTGGCGATGGTGCACGAGGCGGGTCTGCCCGAACCGTGGTGCCAGAGCTTTGTACCGGAAGGCAACGACCTCGCCGAGGCGCTGGCCACCGACAAACGGATCGCCTTCCTGAGCTTCATCGGCTCGGCGAGGGTAGGGTGGTCACTGCATGCCAAGCTTGCCCACGGCGCACGCGCGGCGCTGGAGCACGGCGGTGTGGCGCCCGCCATTGTGGACCGCGGCGCGGATCTGGGCAGGATCATCGAACCGATGGTCAAGGGCGGTTACTACCACGCCGGCCAGGTGTGCGTGTCCACCCAGCGCATCTTCGTCCACGACGCCATCGCCGAGGACTTCACCCAGGCCCTGATCGCCCGGGTGGAACGCCTGCGCACCGGCGACCCGACCCTGCAGACCACCGAGGTGGGCCCGCTGATCCAGCCACGTGAGGCCGACCGGGTGGCCGAGTGGATCGACGAAGCCGTGCGCGGCGGCGCGCAGCTGGCCACCGGCGGCACGCGGCTCTCGGACACCACCCTGCAGCCCACCGTGCTGCTCAATCCGCCCGGCGACGCGCGGATCACCACGCAGGAGGTGTTCGGCCCGGTGGTGGCGGTGTACCGCTATACCGAGCTGGACGAGGCGATCGCGCGCGCCAACGCGCTGCCCACCGCCTTCCAGGCCAGTGTGTTCGCGCAGGATATCGACATCGCCCTGCGCGCCGCGAACCGGTTGGATGCCTCGGCCGTGATGATCAACGACCCCACCGCATTCCGCACCGACTGGATGCCCTTCGCGGGCCGCCGCGAGTCGGGCTACGGCACAGGTGGCATCCCGTACACCATGCGGGACATGTCGCAGGAGAAGATGATCCTCATGCGCAGGGGCTGAGGGGGAGGGGGAGGGGGGGCGCCACCGGCGCCCTTGACGCGCCCGGCCCGTGCCCCGAAGATCGGCGCATTCAGCCCGTCGTTCAAGGATCGACCATGTCTGGCCTCATCGGGGATCTGCTGGAAGGCATTGCAGGTTTCGTGACCGATGTATGGGTGCTCCGCCGGCAGCGCGCCGCACGAAACCGGGCGCAGAACGGCTGGGCCAGGGATGCCACGGACGTCGCCTTCTTCGACGCCTGGGTGATCGGCGTATCGATTCTGACCCTGACGGCAACCGCAATCCTGTTGTTCGGGCTCAACCTACCGCTATGGATCAGCCTGGCCCCCGTGGTCGCCGGCGCGGTCTACGTCGGCTACCGGTGGATGGCGCTCGCGCGCGCGTAGGGTATGTAGACGCCTGAGCCTGGCTGGGGGGCTGGGGGGGGCGGGGCGACCGATGTGGATAGACAGATTGCCCCCGAGCACAGGGAGGAGCTGGCCGCACGCTTGACTGGAAGGGGATTCCACGCGATCACGACTGGCTACCAACCTGGTACTGCCAGCGAATCTGTCCTGGCAATTGAAATGGTGTTCGCCATCACAAGGAGGACGTATGCGAGCCACTGTTGCTGTCCTTGTCTTCTGGATTTGTCTTCTGCTGCCAGCCGAACCCGGGCAGGCGACCGAACTCAAGCTTCCCTTGCTGCTGTGCGACAAGGCAGCTCAAGGGGATGTCTGCGTTGAGCCGCTCGATGTCGTGTTCTCGGCCACGCCAACTCCAGCAACGCAGATGCACGTCATTGAACGCTTTCGATCCGAGCCGTGGGCCGCAGACGGGGAGCTCCCTGAGATAGGGCTGGCGCTGTCAGGCGGAGGCAGCAAGGCGGCGCCATTTGCGATGGGGGTGCTCAAGAGATTCGCAGATCGGGACTGGCTTGATCGCACAGACCTTCTGTCGTCTGTATCGGGGGGCGGGTATGCGGCGTACTACCTGTACTCGCATGCCTGGATGCGAGCCACCTACCCCGAGACGATGATGGAGAGGCGGACGCTCAATGCCACATCGGATACGTTGCCACGGATAAAAGACTTCTTTGCCGATGCCCGCCAGGAGCAGTATGGGGATTGGATCGAGGTGAACGGAGAGGACAGCGGATTCAGGCGCATGGTGGTATGGACACCGGACGAGCTTCGTTATGGGAGGCTGCGGGGCCCGAAGGACTGTTATTCCTACGAGAACAACAGCAGGCGACACCAGGCGTTTGTCGAGTGTTACCAGGACATACTTTCGAGAGATCCGGGCGGCCTGTCCACCAACCTTGACCGCCCGCCCTACGGGGCATACACGAGCACCGCACTGCAGACGATCGGGCTCTGGCCCGCTCATCACGTTGCGAACTCTTTGTTCGACTGGAAGGTGGGACTGGCGCCGTCGAGATGGGCTTATCGCACGGGCATAGCAAGAACCTATGGGACACTGCCCGTCGGTGATGCCGCAACGCCAGATATCGAATCCAAAGACGATTTCACATTCTCCGGACTGCGTGATCTCTACCAGGATAAAGAGACGCCTGTTCCGTGGTGGATCATAAATTCCACCAATGACGTCTCGGGAAGTGAAGATAAGACTCGGCTCGGGCTTACCGTCTTCGAGATGACGCCGACGTCCTTTGGCTCGGGCACCTACGGCTTTGTCAGTGGCGCGGGCATAGATTCGATCAAGCCCTTGACCCCACTCGACGCAGTCGCGGCGGCCGGAGCATTTTTTGATTCCCTTAGTGCTCGCCAGCCTGGCGGAGCGCCGGAGTGGCTGATCTTTGGGGGCTTGCACATGTTGAATGCCCGTTGGGGCTACGAGCTTCCGAATTATCAAGTATCGGATGCCCAGCGCCGATTGCATGCATTCCTGCCCTGGCCCCTTTACTACGCGCATGGATTTGCGAGAACGGCGAAAAGCAACCACATTCGCATCGCCGATGGCGGGATGAGCGGAGACAATCTTGGCGTCTACTCATTGCTCCGCAGAGGCACGCGCCACATTGTTGTGGCCGATGGCGCCTTGGATCTGGACAAGGAAAGCCGCACCTCCAGCATCCCGGAACTGTGCGTGCTGAGTCGGACATTGGTGGAAGCCGGATTCGATATCCACTTTGATAAATGGCCCGACGGTACGGTCATGCAAGCTCCTCAGCCCCTGCATGCGATCTGCGATACAGAAACATCCCAGGTCAGAGACGATTACCGACCTCACTTCAATCCGTACGCGTGGAAGCTGCCGGTCTGGACAGGCGTGGTATCCGCGTTATCCCACGACGTCCCGGAATCGGTTCTGTCCGGTATCCGCGTCTACTACCTGAAGGCCGCAATCGACGTCGATGCCATGCAGAAGGCAATCGCCGACTGGAGGGACGACCCCTTGGTGTGCAACGGGTCCAACGGCCAGCTGGGAAGCAACTACGCAGCTTACGGACTTCCCTGCGGATTGGTCGGCTACGCGATAGACGCAGGCCCGTACAGAGAACCTGGCGCTTGGGTGTGGCCTCAGACCAATACGGTGGGTGATACGGCGAACAGCAGCTCCAACAAATTCAAGGCGTACCGGGATCTTGGGTGGTACGCGGCCGGCCTGCTTTCCTGTGAAACGCAAAGCCCATTCCATGATGCTTCGGCATGCGCCGAGGCAAGTGGCAGGCAAGTGCCCACTCCATCTGAACGGTGATTCCAAATGACAATCCAGACATCAACTGCAACGCTGTCTGTCATGACGCTGGCACTGGCACTCTGGAGTGCCGGTGCCAGTTGGGGAGCGAGCGCCAGCCCAGTCATCTATGATCCTGCATCCCGCTCCGTGACAAACTGGTCAACCGAGATGGCTGTCCATCTTGATGCCGGCGCGGTCGATATTGCCAAGCACCGCAGCTTACGATGCGTCAAGTTGAACAACTATTGGTGCCTGAAAGACATGGGCTGGCGCGGCCGCGTTGGTCGCGATCTGGACGCCCACACCGCATTCGCGGACGGTTACTTCGCCGCGAGGGCTGCCGTTCGCAACATGCGAACGGCCTATGTGAAACATGGGCGGTCGTCGGCCCTGCAGATCATGCAGGCATATGCACCATCTGACGACTGCGTTGGCAGCACGGCAGGCAGGCGGGCCGATGGCACCTGTAAATGGGGATACAACCCAACAGAGAAGTACGCCCTTCTTGTAAGCAAGGGCGTTGCTGACGCTGCGAACAGCGATCTGCGGCTGTTTGACTCAAGCGGCAAGGCCAATGAGGCGGCGCTGGTTCGATTTCTCCAGAACATGTCGGCCTTCGAGACGGGCGGTCTGGTGGTGAAGGCGGACACGATCAGACGTGGCATATGCCTGGAGGACGAGACGTGCATGCCTGAGCCCAGGTAGCTGTCTTCGCCGTGGATGCCCAGCCCATGAGGACACGCTCGTCATGCAGCGCCGGCCTCAGCCGGCGTCCGTGGCAGCCGCCGCGTCATGCAGGCTGCGCAGCATCTTCTTGTTGATCTTGCCCACGCTGGTGCGCTCGATGGCGTCAACGAAGCGGACGCGGTCCGGGATCGCGTAGCGTGAGATGTCGCCCGAGCGGCTGCGTGCGGCGACCAGCTCGATGATCTCCGCTTCGCTCACCTCGCTGCCGGCGTGCCGGACCACCAGCGGCAGCGGGCGTTCGCCCCATTTCGTGTCGCTGATGCCGATCACGGCCACCTCGTTCACCGCCGGGTGCATCGCAATGATGTCTTCCAGGGCAAGCGAGGAGATCCATTCGCCGCCCGTCTTGATCACATCCTTGATGCGGTCGGACACGCGCAGGTAGCCGCCGGCATCGATGTTGCCGATGTCCCCGGTGTGCAGGTAGCCACCGGCCCACAACGCTGCCGACGCGTCCGGATTGTGCAGGTAGCCCTCGGTGAGCCAGGGCGCGCGCACCACCACTTCGCCGGTGGCGATGCCATCGTGGGCAACGTCGTGCATGTCTTCATCGACGATGCGCAGGTCCACCAGCGGCACCGGGATGCCCGCCTTGGTGCGCAGCGACAGTTCCTCGTCCGCATCGGTCAGGGCATCGACGTCGATCTGGGCGAGGGTGAGCAGGGGGCAGGTCTCGGACATGCCGTAGCCGCCGAAAATGTCGATGCCAACGGCCAGCGCCTGTTGCGCCAGTGCCCGTGGCAGTGCGGCGCCGCCGATCACCACTTTCCAGCTCCGCAGGTCGGTCGTCGCGGCAGCGGGGTGGCCCAGCAGCATGTGCAGAATGGTCGGCACGCAATGCGAGAACGTCACCTTCTCGCGCGCGATCAACCCCAGCAGCCGCTCCGGCAGATAACGGCCGGGATACACCTGCTTGATGCCCATCAGCGTGGCCACGTACGGCAGGCCCCATGCGTGCACATGGAACATCGGCGTGATCGGCATGTACACGTCGTCGCGGTGCAGGCGCCCCTGGCTGGCCGCACTGCCCAGCGCGGCCATCCCCGCCAGCGAATGCAGCACCAGTTGCCGGTGGCTGAAGTACACACCCTTGGGCAGGCCGGTGGTGCCGGTCGTATAGAACGTGGTGGCGCGGGTGTTCTCGTCGAAATCCGGAAAGGCGGTGACCGGCGTGGCCTCGCGCAGCCCGGCTTCATACTCGGTCACGAAACCTGCCGGCAGCGGGCCATCGGCATCGTCCAGCAGAATCCGCGTGCGCAGGTCCGGCAGCTGTTCCTCGATACCCGCCAGCATCGGCAGGAACTCGCGGTTGACCAGCAGCACCCGCGCGCCGCTGTGATTGAGCGTATAGGCGATCTGTTCGGGGGCAAGGCGGATGTTCACCATCATCAGCACTGCACCGATCATCGGGACGGCGAAGTAGCTTTCCAGATAGCGGTTGCTGTCCCAGTCCATCACCGCCACGGTATCGCCGTGCTTTACCCCCAGCGATGTCAGCAGCCCGGCCAGTTGGCCGATGCGTGCCTGCAGGGTGCGGTAGTCGAAGCGCACCGTGTCGCCGTAGACGATCTCCTGCGCCGGATGCACCGCCAGCGGCGTGTGCAGCAGCTGCTTGATCAGCAGCGGATAGGCATGGGCGTCGGGGGCGGATGCAGGTGCGGCGGTGGTAAGGGACATGGAGTCTTCCTGGTGGGCAACGTGTCAGCGGCTGGCGGCGGCGGGGATGGACAGGTGGTCACGCCGCAGCGGCGCGTCGGCACGGGGCGTCGGCCGGATGAGCGCATCCTGCGGCAGGGCGCGGGCGGCATCCTCAAGGTGAGCCCACACCTGGTCCATCGCGGCGAACACGTAGGGCAGCAGTGGCACATAGCGCTTCCGGTAGTCCGGGAAGGCCAGCAGCGAGTCGAAGTGCTGTGCGTTGTTCACCCGCCAATAGGCGATCTGCGCCCCGGCGTCGCGGGCAAGCGGAACGTAGCGGTCACTGGTCATGTGGATGGGCACCAGCCCGTCGTCAACGCCGTGGATGACCACGATCGGCAGCCCGCGACGCGGGGCCTTCGCGGCCGCTTCGGCGATACCGGCGCGCACCCGGCGGGCATCGGCGCTGTCGCCGCTGCCTAGCGCACGCAGGCACGCCAGGCCACGCAACGGCTCCTCCGCCGACGATGCCGCGTTGCCGTCCACCAGCACCACGCCACTGCCCGGCGGAATGCCGCTGCCCTCGCTCCACCAGGTGGCACGCAGTTCGGCCGGCGCAGGGCCAGGCCTGCCGTCAGCGCCGGCAGCCGAGAAGCTGTAGCCGCAGGGATGCGCGCCGGCACCGTAACGTCCATAAGCCGACGCGTAAGTGACCGCGATGGCGCGCCACAGATCGAACCCGGCCGAAAACGCGCCGGCACGCAGGGCGCCGTCGCTCAGGCCCGCCTCGGCAAGCTGCTGCCGCGCCGAGCGTGCCTGTGCCGCGGTGTCTTCACCCTGCACGTAGCCGGCGGCGTGCAGCTGTGCGCAGCGCGTGGTGCCGGCCTGCGTTGCCTGTGCCTGCAGCGGCGGTTGGGGCAGATCCTCCAGTGCGAGCAGCGCGCAGGGCATCAGCAGCGCGGACTGGGTCACCACGTCGTACAGCGGCGGGGCACCGGCCACCGAGACATTGGGCTCACCGGCGACCATCGCATCGAAGGCATCCACGTCGAGTTCCGCCGCGCGCAGCACGGCGCCGCCGCCATTGGAGACGCCCACGCCCAGCGTGCGGGTGTTGGCCGCGGTGAAGGGTGCGGCGCGGGGGTAGGCGCGGTCCAGCGCCTGCAGGCCGAACTGCAGCGCCTGCAGCAGGTGCCGGCCCCAATCCGCTTCCGGGTTGTCGCCCGAATGGGCGTGCTTGACGGCGATGCCGTGCGTGGCCGTTGCATCGGTGGGTACGAAGGCCAACGCGCCGTCGGTGGCGGGCGTGCCATCGGCCAGGAAGCCGGCGTGTGCGTCCAGATCGTAATAGTCGCTGCCCGTGCCCTTGTCGGTGTAGGCGACGGCGCAGCCGTGCGCCAGCCCCCAGCTGCCGGCCACCGCAATGGCGCCATAGATGCCCCGCGAACCGGAGGAGGCGGCCACCACCAGGCAGCGCCGCGCGACGTCGAAGTCGTCGGGCACCTGCACCAGCACGCGGTGCGGGTGGCGCGCGCCGGGAACCCGCGCATACGCCGAGAACTCGCGGCCGGGTGCCGCCTGCACCGTGCCATACACCTCGCCAAAGCCGCCGCCAGGGGTGAGGTCGGCGATGCCGCGCCAACTGCTCCAGATCGCGCGGCGACGGGCCTCGTCCGCCGTCGGCTGGGCCGCAGTGGCGAACGGCGGCGCGGTGGTCGAACGCAGGGCGTCGATGCCCAGCCCTGCAGTCAGCAGATCATCGCTGCCCCGATGCAGCGTTTCCCGCCACTGCTCGAACACGGGCGATGCCGCGAGGGGGCGGGGCGTGGCGGCATCGGCAACAGAAACGCAGGCCGACAACAGCGGCAGCGCGGCGCACAGCAGGGTCGCAGGACGGAGAGGGCTCATTGCGCCACCCTAGCAAGACCGGCAGGTTCTGCCAGCGTACCTAGGTACCCGTGCCGCGCTGCGGGCGATTTGCTAACCTCAGCCGGACATGCCGACCCTGCTGATCGCCGACGACCATCCCCTGTTCCGCGCTGCGCTGCACCGTGCGGCCGAGGAGGCGGTGGCCGATCTGCAGATCAGCGAGACCGACTCACTGCACGGGGTGCTCGAAGCGATCGAGGCGCAGGAGATCGACCTGATGCTGCTGGACCTGCACATGCCCGGCAATCACGGCCTGGCCGGGTTGGCGACCATTCGTGCACTGCAGCCCGGCCTGGCGATCATCATCGTCTCGGCCAACGAAGAACCGCACGTGATCCGCCGTGCCATCGACCTCGGTGCAGCCGGCTATCTCCCCAAGAGTTCCGGGCTGACCGACCTGCAGGCCGCGTTGCAGACCGTGCTCGATGGCGAGCGCTGGATCCCGGCGATGCTGCGCGAGCCGGTGGCGCGGGTGGCGCCGTTCAGCAAGGACATCGACCTGGCCGCGCGCCTGTCCAGCCTGTCCGCGCATCAGTACAAGGTGTTGAGCCTGGTGGCCGAAGGGCTGCTCAACAAACAGATCGCCGACCGGTTGGGCGTGCAGCTGCGCACGGTCAAGGCGCATATGACCCGGATCATGGGCCGGCTCGGGGTGCGCAATCGTGCGCAGGCCATCCGTGTGCTGCACGAAATGGGCCTGGCCGATCCGTCCCGGCATATCGACGAGGCGCAGGACGCCTGAGCCGTCGCGCGGGCAGGGTGCCCGCTCAGGCCTTGGCCGTGCCGGGCGTTGCCAGCAGGTGGTTGATCGCCCAGCGCAGCGCCAGCGGCTTGAACGGTTTGTTCAGCAGCGACAGCCCCGCCTCGCGCACGGCATCGCGCGTGTCGCTGCCGGTATCGGCACTGAGGATCACCGTTGGCCGCGGCCCATGCGCGGCCACCAGACGCTTCCAGAGCGCCACACCGGTATCGCCCTCGTCAAGGTGGTAGTCGAACAACCACAGGGCAGCCTCATGTGCCGAGGCATCCATCGCCCCGGCATCGCGCACCGCAACGACATCGCAGCCCCACGCAAGCAGCATCTGCCGCATCGCCTCCAGCGCGTCCGGATCGTTGTCGACCACCAGCACGCGGGCGCCCTTGAGTGTGCCGGTGCCGCCGGCGGCAACGTCGGCGCGTGGCGCGGCCGCCGGTGCTGCCCGCGCCACGGCAATGGAGAAGGCCGCGCCACGGTCGAGCACGCTGTGCAGTTCCAACGGCGCATGCAACAGGTCGGCAATCCGGTGTGCGATGGTCAGCCCCAGCCCCAGGCCCTGGCCATTGCTGCGGTCGCCACGGTGGAACTCCTCGAACACCACCGCCTGCTGCTCCGGCGCGATGCCGGGGCCGCTGTCATGCACCCCGATCGACAGCGTCTGGCCCTGGCGACGCACGCCCAGCAGCACGCCGCCACGGCGGGTGTAGCGGATGGCGTTGGCCAGGAAGTTCTGCAGCACCCGGCGCAGCAGCAGCGGGTCGCTGTGCACCCAGGCGCGGGTGCGCACGTAACGGAACTGCAGGCCACGCGCCGCGGCCAGCACCGCAAACTCCTGCGCGAGCGGGTCCAGCACCGACGACAGCGCGAACGGGCGCGGATCGGCCACCAGCCCGCCCGCTTCCAAGCGCGAAATATCCAGCAGCCCCGACAGCAGGTCGTCGGTGGAATCCAGCGCCCCCCGGATCTGGCGCAGGAAGCTGTCCAGGAACTCGGAGTGGATGTGCTGCGACATCGCGTCGGTCAGCAGCTGCGCCGCATGCAGCGGCTGGATCAGGTCGTGCCCCACCGCCGTCAGGAAGCGGGTCTTGGCAACGTTGGCCCGTTCCGCTTCATGCACGGCCTCCTCCAACCGGGCGGTGCGGTCCTGCACGCGGCGCTCCAGCGTTTCGTTGCTGCGCTTGAGGGCATCTTCGGCGCGGCGGAACGCGGTGACATCGGTAAAGGTGGCCACGTAGCCGCCGCCCGGCATCGGGTTGCCTCGGATTTCGACGATGGTGTTGTCCGGGAAGATGCGTTCGGCCAGGTGCGGGGTGCCGCGCCGCATGTGCGCCACGCGGCGCAGCAGGGCCTTGTCCGGCGTATCGCCGGGAGCATCGCCGATCTTCAGCTGCCCCACCGCCCATGCCGTGAGGTGGGCCACCGGCTGGCCCACCTGCAGCAGTTCCGGAGGAAATTTGAACAGCGCGGCATAGCGGCTGTTCCAGGCCACCAGCTGCAGCTGGGCATCGACCACGCTGATGCCCTGGCTCATGTTCTCCAACGCGGCTTCCAGCAGGCGCTGGTTGAAGCGCAGCGCCTGGGTGGCTTCGCCTACCGCACGGGTGACAACATCCAGCGGGGCCGCGCCGCCGTCGCGTGCCGCCTCGACCAGCAGCCGCGCCATGCCCGCGCCGACCACAGCGGTCAGTTCGCGTTCGATGGCGGTGACGCGGTCGTCATCGAGCATCTGCCCGGCGTGCCCATCCATCAGCTGCCGTGCGCGTTCCTGGCCGAGGAAGCGGCCGGCCGTCTTGCGCATCGCCGCTGCCGCCACCGCGTCACGCTGCAGCGGCATCGAAGGGCGTATCGCGCGCGACACCAGCACCACCGTCGCCAGATTCACCGCCAGGCTCGCGCCCATGCTGATGGCGATATGGCCCGGCTGCATGCGCAGCGAGAACATCGCCAGCCAGTGCAGCCCGTCGGGGCCGGCCGACGGCGGCGGGGCAGGGATCACCATCGGCAGCAGCACCAGCCACAGCCAGACCAGCGAGCCCAGCACGATGCCGGCGATGATGGCCGGGGAGGGCGTGCGCGGGCGATACACCGCCAGCAGCACCGCCGGCGCCAGCTGCGACAACGCCGTGAACGACATCAACCCGAAATCGCTGAGTGCCTCGGTGCCGCTCATCGCGCGGCTGTACAGCCACGACATCAGGAACACCGCCAGGATGCCCGCGCGACGGAACGCCAGCACACGCGGCCGCAGGTCGGCGCCGGTATCGCCGCCCTCGATGCCGCCCAGCAGGCGTGAGCCCACACCGTGGTTGCCGAGCATGATCGACAGCGTCAGGCCCGACAGGATCATCATGCCGGTGGCCGCACTCAGGCTGCCCAGGTAGGCCAGCAGCGCCAACAGGTGATGGCCGCGCGCCTGCGGCAGGGCCAGCACATACAGGTCCGGCGACATCGACGCCGGCAGCTGCGCCGCACCGGACAGGGCCATCGGCACCGACGGCAGCCCGATCAGCAGCAGGTACAGCGGAAACAGCCAGCGCGCCGTCTTCAGGTGCGATGACTGGCGCAGCTCCACCACGCCCACATGGAACTGATGCGGCAGGGTGAACGCCGCCATTGCACCGAGCGCCACCATCGTCAGGAAGTCCGGGATGACCGCCGGCGGCGGCAGATGCACCATCTTGTCCAGCAGCGGCGTGCCGGCCTGGTGCACCGATACCGCGGCATACAGGCCGATGGCCAGCAGCGCCGCCAGTTTCAGCAGCGATTCCAGCCCCAGCGCGACCACGATGCCGCGGTTGTGCTCGGTGGCCGACGCCTTGCGTGCACCGAACAGCATGGTGAACGCCGCCATCGTCAGCGCGAACCAGAACGACATGTCCAGCTGCCAGCCACTGGCCGCGAAATGATCGCCAAGCAAGGCGCCCAGCCCCTGGCTGACGGCTTTGAGCTGCAGCGCGATGTACGGAATGATGCCGAACAGCGCGACCAGGGTGATGGTGACACCCAGCCCCTGATCGGTGCGCAGCCGTGCCACTACCAGGTCGGCGATGGTGGCGCTGTTGTGCTGCTTGGCCAGCCGCCCGAGCCGCGCCAGGAAGGGCAGGCCGAGGCCGAAGATCAGCGCCATGCCGATCAGCGTCGGCGGGATCGGGAAGCCCCATTGCACACCCTGCGAGGCCGCCCCGTAGTACGTCCACGCGGTGCAGTGCACGCCCAGCGACAGTGCATAGATGGCCGGCCACACTTTCGTGAGCCGGTGCCCCTGGCGCTCTCCCCACAGGGCGACGCCAAACAGCAGCACGGTCCACGCAATGCAGGCGAACAGGACGATGGAGGGCGTCAACATCGCTCCAGTGTAGAGAGAACCCTGGCCGGCGTGCAGTAGGCCGGCCCTGCGCTGCAGGGTAGGGCAGGGCCGCTAGGGAGAGGCGACGATCAGCGACAGCTGCTCGGCCACCAGAGCCACCGCATCGCCGGGCACCACCTCCACCGTCTTGTGCTGGGTCAGCAGCCACTGCCCCGGCTGGCGCGCGTCCAGGGACACCAGCCGCGACCGCACCCGCACCTCTGCGCCGCTCGGCACCGGCGCAAGGAAACGCACCTTGTTCAAACCATAATTGAGTACGTGGGCAATGCCGGGGAAACCCGCCAGCGCGGCCACATCGTCTTCAACGGTCAGCGAGAGCAGCAGGAACCCATGCGCGATGGTCTGCCCACCCGGCAAGCCGGTCTGCGCCCGGGCCGGGTCGACATGGATCCAGTTGTGGTCGCCGGTGGCGTCGGCAAACGCATCGATGCGCGACTGCGCAATGTGCGTAACCCGGCCCAGCCGCTCGCGATCGGCCCAGTCGCGAAGCGCCTGCAGCGCCACGGGCAATGCGTCAACCGGCGCGGTCGTACTCATCGCACGCGCTCCAGCAGGGCGAGGATCGCGTCGCGCGCCTCCGGTTCGGACAGCATGGGTGCATGACCCACGTCGGGCACTTCAACCAGCCGCGCGTTCGGCGAGGTGGCCGCCATCTGCCGTGCGACATCGGCGGGCAGAATGTCCGACAACGCCCCGCGTACCACCAGTACCGGCACCCGCGCCGTCAGCCCACGCACCGCGCGCCACAGCACCGGACGCAGCAGCCACAGCACCCACGGCCGGGTGGTGCGGATCACCGCCGGGTCGTAGTCCAGTTCCAGCAGCCCGTCGTCGCGCGGGCGGAACGTGCGCGCGGCCATCGCCCGCCAATCCTCGGCGGTGAAGCGCGGAAACGCCGTCCTGCCGATGGATTCCACATAGGCGGCCGCCTGATCCAGATCCATCGGCGGCACCGGCTTGCCGGCGTACTTGCCGATACGCGCCAGAGCCTCGCGCGGCACCTTGGGACCGGCATCGTTGAGCACTGCGCCCGCGATCAGGCCGGGCGCGCGCGAGGCGAGGGTGATGGTGACCAGCACGCCCAGCGAGGTGCCGACGAACACTGCCTTGTCGATGTGCTGGGAGCGCAGCAGCGCCACCATGTCGTCGGAGTAGGTGCGCGGGTTGTAGCTGGCCGGGTCCGGTGCACGCGCCGATCCGGCCCGCCCGCGCAGGTCCACCGCGAGCACGCGCCAACCGGCGGCGGTCAGCGTGCCGGCAAGGGCGTCGAAGTCGGCCGCGTTGCGGGTCAACCCCGGAATGCACACCACCGTGCCGCGGGGCGTCTGCCCCGCCGCCGGTGCATGGTCGCGCGCATGCAGGCGCAGGCCATCGTCGCTGTTCCAGTACAGATCATCGTAGGACTGCGTCATGCGGAAACCTTCTAGAAATCGTAACGGACGCTGAGACTGTACTGGCGCGGCGGCCCATAGAAACCAATCAGCGTGCCGACCGCCGGAATGTTGTAGCCGGTGGTGCGGTATTCCTTGTCGGCCAGGTTGTCGCCCTGCAGCGAGAAGGTCCACGCGTCATCAAGCCGCCAGATCACCCCGGCACTGACCAGCCCGTAGCCCTCCTGGCGGATAACCGGGCTCAGGTCCGTGGTCGGCCACACCTCGCTCTGGTAGCTGTAGCCCACCCGGGCGGACAGGTTGCCGCCGCTGGCCAGGTCGGTGCGGTACTCCACGTTCAAGGCGCCCGAGTACTTCGGTGCATTGGTGAATTTCATCTGGTCGGCAACGTTGACGCCGCGGTCCATGTACTCGTCGTACTTCGTGTCCAGCCAGGCCAGGTTGCCGGTGATCAACCAGTGCTGGGTCGGCAGATACTGGTACTCCACTTCCAGCCCGTTGACGGTGCCGGCGCCGGCGTTGGTGAAGTCACCGAAGAAGGCGTCGTCCACGCCATCGCCATTGGTATCGATGCCGGTGAACACCGACAGCTGGATGTCCTTGTACTTGTTGTGGAACGCCGACAGGTTCAGGAACAGCCGCTGGTCGAGGAAGGCCATCTTGCTGCCGATCTCGAGGCTGTCCACGGTCTCGTCATCGAACGGTTCGGCCGAACGTGGCACTGCAACAGCGTTGGCGCGGATGTTGTAGCCGCCGGACTTGAAGCCACGCGTGGCCAGCCCATAGACCATGATGTCCGGGGTGATCTGGTAATCCAGCGACACCTTGGGCGAGACGTTCTTGAAGTTGGTGGTCTTGTCAAAATCGGCGGCCACCGCAATGGGTCTGCTGAAGGTCGCGTCGGCGTAGAAGCGGTTCAACACGATCGCGCGCTTGTCCTCATCGGTGTAGCGGGCGCCGAGGTCGAGCTTGAGCTTGTTGGTCAGGTCGAACGTCCAATCGGCATACAGCGCGATGCTGTCGGTCAGTACCTTGCCGCGGGTATCGCCAAACTGCAGGTTGAAGAAGTTGTTGCGGATCTGCCCGCCGGCTTCGCCACTGAACTGGTACAGGCCGACCACGCCGCGCACCCGGCCGCCCGCGTCGTAGTTGAGCTGCAGCTCGTTGCTGACCTGGTTGTCGTTGTAGGTACCGCCAACGTCGGCCAGCTTCACCGGCGTGCTGTCGAAGTCGATGTTGGCCTCGCTGTCGGACTCGCGCTTGGCCACCACGTACTTCAGCGCCACATCCTCAGTGGGCCGCCAGTTCACCGTGGCCGAGGCACCCTTGGTTTCCACGCTGTTGAGGTTGCGCATGCCCGAGCGGATGTCGTAGCGGTCGTCCATCGGCGGGTAGGCGGGGGTGAACGGGTTGGGCGCCAGCATCTTGGAGCCGCGCATGCCGGATTGGTCGTCAATCCAGTCCAACGCGAACTGCACGTCGAAATCGTCACCCGCATACGCGCCCAGGTTCAGGCGTGCCGCATTGATCTGCTTGTCGCTGACCGGCTGGCCGTTGTAGGTGTTCTCACCGAAGCCGTCATTGTTCATGCTGGCCACTGCCACGCGCGCACGCAGGCCGCTGTCGGCACCGCCCAGCGGGCCACCGATGGCCGCCTTGGCATCGAGCTGGCTGTAGTTGCCCACGGTGATCTGGGCAAACCCTTCGGTCTCGGTGGGCAGGCCACGCGAGATGTACTTGATCGCGCCGCCGATGGTGTTCTTGCCATACAGCGTGCCCTGCGGGCCACGCAGCACCTCGATGCGCGAAACGTCGAACACGTCCAGCAGCGCTCCCTGCGGGCGTGCGATGTATACGTCGTCCAGGTAGATGCCCACGCCAGGATCGGCGCCCCAGGTGGGGTCGGACTGGCCAATGCCGCGGATGTACGCGGTGACCGTGCTGCTCGCGCCGCGTGCGGCGTAGATGGTCAGGTTGGGCACCAGCGCGTCCAGGTCGCTGATGTCCTGCACGTTCATTTTGTCCAGCGCCTCGGAGGTAAAGGCGGTGACCGCCACCGGCACCTCCTGCAGGGTTTCCTCGCGCTTGCGGGCCGTGACGGTGATGCTGTCCAGGTTGGTGGGCGTAACGGACTTGCCTGCCGTCGATGCCGCCTGTGGCGCCTCCTGTGCCAGTACCGGCCCGGAGGCCAACAGCGCGCCGATCATAAGACTCAGACAATTCCGCTTCATTCGGTCCTCCCCCAAGGCATGTACGTTGCAGATGGCCCTATGCCACCCATGACGCCTAGGCTAACGGCGCCGTGGTGCACCCGCGAGTGGACCTAGGTCCAGTCGGCAGCGGCCGTCAGATCCGGATACTGGGCGCCTCCTCATCTGGAAGCGCCGCATGTCGTTACTGATCGTACTTGCAGCGTTGGCCTTCCTCATGCTGGTGGCCTACCGCGGCTACAGCGTGATTCTGTTTGCTCCCATCGCCGCACTCGGCGCGGTGCTGCTGACCGACCCGTCGCTGGTGGCACCGATGTTCACCGGCCTGTTCATGGACAAGATGGTCGGCTTCCTCAAGCTGTACTTCCCGGTGTTCCTGCTGGGCGCGGTGTTCGGCAAGCTGATCGAACTGTCCGGCTTCTCCCGCTCCATCGTCGGCGCGGCCATCCGGCTGTTCGGCCCGCAGCGGGCGATGCTGTCCATCGTGCTGGTGTCGGGCCTGCTCACCTACGGGGGCGTGTCGCTGTTCGTGGTGGTGTTCGCGGTGTATCCGTTCGCCGCCGAGATGTTCCGCCAGAGCAACATCCCCAAGCGCCTGATTCCGGCCACGCTGGCGGTAGGTGGCTTCAGCTTCACGATGGACGCGCTGCCCGGCACCCCGCAGATCCAGAACATCATCCCGACCACCTTCTTCGGCACCGATACCTGGGCCGCACCGGTACTGGGCATTCTCGGCAGCGTGTTCGTACTTGCCGTGGGCATGGCGTACCTGGAGTGGCGCCGCCGCGCTGCGCTGCGCACGGGAGAGGGCTACGGCGACCCGGCCACCCTGGTGAACGAGCCGGCGCCCTTTGCCGGCACCCACCTGGCGCATGCCGGCATTGCCATCCTGCCGCTGGTACTGGTGTTCGTCTCCAACAAACTGTTCACCCTGGGCATACCGCAGTGGTATGGCAGCGAGCACAGCTTCATCCCGTCGATCATGGGCAGCGCCGCGCCGCTGGTGCAGGACGTGCAGAAGATCGGCGCGATCTGGGCCGTGGTGGGTGCGCTGCTGGTGGGCATTCTCTCCGTGCTGGCGCTGGCCTGGCGCCCGGTGGTGGCCCAGTTCGCCGACGGCACGCGTACCGCGATCAGCGGCGCGGTACTGGCGGCCATGAATACCGCCTCGGAATATGGCTTCGGCGCGGTGATTGCCGCCTTGCCGGGCTTCATGGTGGTGGCCAATGCACTGGGCTCGATCAAGGACCCGCTGCTGCACGAAGCGGTCACGGTCACCGGCCTGGCCGGCGTCACCGGCTCGGCCTCCGGCGGCATGAGCATCGCGCTGGCGGCGATGTCGGAGACCTTCATCGCCAACGCGCAGGCCGCGGGCATTCCGATGGAGGTGCTGCACCGCGTGGCCTCGATGGCGTCCGGCGGCATGGACAGCCTGCCGCACAACGGGGCGGTGATCACCCTGCTGATGGTGACCGGGCTGACCCATCGCCAGGCCTACAAGGACATCTTCGCCGTCACGATCATCAAGACCCTCGCGGTGTTCGTGGTGATCGGCATCTATTACGCCACCGGCTGGGTTTGATGGCGGCAACGCACCACCCTCTGGAAGGCTGGTCCACGAGGAGTTCCGGTACCACTTCATCCACGACTCACGCATGAGGATCTGGTCATGAAATCTGGAATCGATTCGATCAAGGCCGCACTGCTGGTGCTGTGCACCTGGCTGGCCACGGCGGGCACTGCCGCTGCCGCCGGCCCCGCCGGGCATTGGGATATTGGCCTGTACGGCAACCTGTTCGGCAGCCGCGAGTACCAGGTATGGGTGCCCGCGAACTATCAGGCAACGCAGCCCATGCCCATGCCCCTGCTGCTGGTGCTGCACGGCTGCGTGACCGGCCCCAACCTGATGGGCGAGGCCTCCGGCTTCAACGAGGTGGCCGACACCGAAGGCTTCATCGTGGTCTACCCGCGCCAGAACGTCACCGCCAACCCGGCACGCTGCTGGAACTGGCAGTTGCCGATCAACCAGGCACGCGGCAGTGGCGAGGCCTCCATCCTGGCCGGCATCGTGGAGAACGTGAAGGCCGATTACAGCGTGGACCCGCGCCGGGTCTACGTAACCGGCATCTCCGCCGGCGGGGCGATGACCTCGATCATGCTCGCCTGCTATTCCGACGTGTTCGCGGCCGGCGCGGTGCATGCCGGCGGCATGTACAAGGGCGCCACCACCGTCTCCGGCAGCGCCTACGCGCTGTTGGCCGGCAGCATCTACTCGCCCGACAGCAACGGCCGGCTGGCCTGGCAATGCTCGGGCTCGCCGCAGCCGCGCCCGCTCCCGGTGCTGGTGTTCCACGGCAGCGCCGATGCCACGGTGAACCCGGTGAACGGGCAGCAGGCCGTGCGCCAGTTCCTGCAGACCAACGACCTGGCCGACGATGGCGTGGACAACGACTCGGTGAAGTACGTGCCGACCAGCACCTTCAATGGCCAGGTGCCGGGTGGCCGCGCCTACACGGTGGACACCTATACCTACGGCGGCAGGACGCTGGTGCAGCACTACGTGGTGCACGGGATGGGCCATGCCTGGAGCGGCAGCCAGTCCGGCCTGCCGTTCACCGACCCGAACGGGCCGGACGCCACCTTGATCACGTGGGTGTTCCTGAAGGATCACCTGCGCTGAGCAGGGCGCCAAATGCGTCATCCATTTCCGCCGGTACTCGCCTGCCAACGCGGGAAGGCCAACACGAATCCCGTGACGGCCTTCCTGCTTGAAAAGCGCTGTGCCTCACGAAATTCTGCATGGCGAGGGGTGATGGACGCTCCGGATAGCCCACCCCAATCGGATATCGAGGGACGGATGTTTGAAACAACTTCCGTTACCCTCATTCCCGCGACAGGGTTGCGCCCCGGAGCGTAAGAACTCCTGTAGATGCACAGCACGCTGTACGCAACATGTCGGGAGGGTGGCGAAATACAACACCTTCGCGGAAATACGTCGCGCCGGATCTACACGGTTCTTAACCTCCCGACTCCCTCGCCATTCCGGCGAGGGAGGTTTCCCATCGGAGGCCCACCATGTCCAGTCGTACCAACGATGCATCCCCCAGCGAAGCGGCCAGGCAGAAGCTCTGGTGGCGCACCCCCAGAAGCATCCTCACCAACGCACTCCACCACGACGGCCTGGAAACCTACCCAGGCTGCCCGCCCATCCCGTGCCTGAAGCTGCGGGGGTTGTGGATACACGCGCTGGGCATCGAGCCCGGCACCCGGCTGTATGTACAGACCAGACCCGGCGGGATCATGCTCACCGTAAATGCGCCTGCGGCAGCCGATGCCCCCGTGGTTGCGTACCGCGCGCCGCCGCGCAGCTTCTCCGCCTCGATGGAGGTCTATCGGGGGTAGGGGAGGGCGGCCACGCTACCCTCAGCCGGGCAGCTCACATTTCATCCTGCCGTCCACGTAGTACGGCTTGGGCACGTTCGGGTTGTCGCTGGTCTTCTCGAAGACCACCTCGAACGATGCCGCGTCGGGCGAGCCCTTGCGCTCGGTGCACGCGTCCTGCAGCTTCTTCTTTACCGCCGTGATGCCGGCATCGCGGTTGGCGCCGTCGGCGCTGTTGGTGAGATTCACGGTTTCAGCCGACGCAACCGCGCTGAACCCGATCAGGCAACCCGCAATCAATAGGGTGTGGAGCTTGGTCATGAAGCACGTCCTTGCAGAATGGAATGGGCGTCCAGCATAGGGCGGGCGGGTGAAGAGCCCGTGGTCGGCGGGCGGAGAAACGGCAGGCGCAGGCGCGACTGGCCATCACTCTCCTGACGTCCCCGGCGGCGGGCGGTCGTCACGCTCATGCCAGGGCGGAAGCCGCAGCGCATGGCGTTCCAGCATGGCGTTGATGCAGGCGCGCGCATGGTCGTTCTCCGCGTGCTCGCATTGGTCCAGAATTTCACCGCTCAGCCGTTCAAACTGCGGCCAGAACTGCGCCGGATGCCGCACACGCGCCACCCAGTGGGCCAGCATGTCATCCAGCGCATCCAGCTGTCCCTGTATTTCGGGGCGCACGCTCATCCCGGGGGCCCACCCAGTTCAAGCGCCACACGGTAGTGATGACCGTCGTCGCGGAGCCGGACGGTCAGGTCCGGCTGCAGGATGCCATCCACATGCAGCGTGGGCTGCGCGCGTTCAGTGCGGGTCACCACGAACTCATAGCGGCTGCGGCCGAAGCGGTAGCTCAATTCGAACGACGGCCAGTGATCGGGCAGGCACGGGGCAAGCGACAGACGATCGCCCTGGCGGCGAATGCCCAGCAGGGATTCGACCAGCAGGCGATACATCCACCCTGCCGACCCGGTGTACCACGTCCAGCCACCTCGCCCGACGTGGGGCGACACGGCGTATACATCGGCGGCCAGCACGTAGGGTTCAACGCGGTAGGTCTGCACCGCCTCCGGGTCCAGCGCGTGGTTGAGCGGGTTGATCATGCCGGCCAGCTCCCAGGCACGCATTGCGTCTCCCTGCTGTGCGAATGCCATCGCCGCCCACACTGCGGCGTGGGTGTACTGGCCACCATTCTCACGCACGCCCGGTACGTAACCTCGAATGTAGCCAGGGTCTTCCGTGGTCTGGTCGAAGGGAGGATCGAGGAGCTGGATGAGTTTGGCGTCCTTCTGCACCAGATGCGTATAGAGCGATTCCAGTGCCTGCTGGGCACGCTCAGGCGCGGCAACGCCCGACAGCACCGACCAGCTCTGGGAGATCGAGTCGATGCGGCATTCCTGGTTCTGTGACGAGCCCAACGGGGTGCCGTTGTCGAACCAGGCGCGGCGATACCACGCCCCGTCCCAGGCATGCTGTTCCAGGTTGTGAGACAGGCGCTCGGCCTGCTGCTGGCACCACTGCGCACGCGGCGCATCGCCTCGCGCGTTGGCCAGCGCGACGAAGCGGCGAAGCGTGTCATGGAGGAAGAAGCCGAGCCACACACTTTCACCGCGCTGCTGGTCGCCGACGCGGTTCATGCCGTCGTTCCAGTCGCCGCTCCCCATCAACGGAATCCCGCGTTCGCCGAGCAACCGGCAACCGCGTTCGAGCGCCAGGACGCAGTGGGCATACAGGGTGCCGCGCTGTGCCGACGGGGTCGGCATGTCGTAGTAGCCTTCCTCTTCCGGCGTCACCGCGCGCCCCTCGATGTAGCCAACCGCTTCGTCCAGCACGCTGGCGTCGCCGGTGACCTCGAAGTAGCGGCAGGCGCCATGCGGCAACCACAGGTAGTCGTCCGAGCAGCGGGTGCGCACGCCGCGACCCTGCGGCGGGTGCCACCAATGCATCACGTCGCCTTCGGTGAACTGATGTGCCGCGCACAGCAGCAGGTGTTCACGGGTCAGGTCCGGGCGCGCGTGCACGAGCGCGAGCGCGTCCTGCAGCTGGTCGCGGAAGCCAAACGCGCCACCCGACTGATAGTAGCCACTGCGCGCCAGGTAGCGGCAGCCCAGGGTCTGGTAGACCAGCCAGCCATTGGCCAGTGCATCCAGCGCGGGGTCTGGCGTACGCACCTGCACCGCAGCCAGCACATTGCGCCAGTGGATGCGCACGGCGTCCAGCGCATCGATGGCTTCCTGATTGCCCTTGCGGCTGCGTGCCAACGCGAGCGTCTCCTCACGGTCGCGCCCCGCGCCAAGGCGGAACGTGGTTTCGCTGCGGTCGCCCGGCGCCAGCTCCAGTGGCACCTGGATCGCCGCGCAGGGGTCCAGGCCTGCACCCGCCCGACCATCCAGCCGTTCGCGTCGCAATGCCGCCGGTGCGTGCAGGCCGCCGTTGCGGCCGATGAACTCCAGGCGGTCACAGGTCCAGCCGCCGTCATCGGCATCGGTGTCGAAGAAGGCCATCCGGCCGCCGAACTCGGTGCTGTAGCTGTTGCGCGCCAGCAGCGCCCCGGTCTGCGGGTCGCGCTCGGTAACCACGTGCATGCGCGATTTCGGCCGCAGGTCACCCATGACCCATTCAACGTAGCCGATGGCCAACAGCCGGCGTGACCTGCCCGACAGGTTGTGCAGCCGCAGGACCGAGAACTTCAGCGCGGCGGCGACGTCGACGAAGACCCACAGCTCGCTGACGATGCCGTCCTCGATATGCTCGTAGACCGTGTAGCCGAATCCATGACGCGTGCGGTACGCCCCGGTGCCCCTGCACGGCAGCGGCATCGGCGACCAGACACGGCCAGTGTCCTCGTCGCGCACATAGAACGCCTCGCCGCCGGTGTCCGACACCGGATCATTGAGCCAGGGCGTCAAGCGGAATTCGTGTGCGTTCTCGAACCACGTGTAGCCCGGCGCACTCTCGCTGACGACCGTGCCCAGATGGGCGTTCGCGATCACGTTGGCCCAGGGCGCCGGCGTCGGCGCACCCTCGCGCACCACCACGACATACTCGCGGCCGTCTTCGCTGAAACTGCCGGTGCCGTTGTCGAATTGGCCGGCGCCGCGATACGGAAGGAACGGCCACGGATCGTCCACGTCTTCGTCGTGCTCGGCGCCCGGGGGCAAACCGGGTTCGGGGCCCGGGTCGGCGACGACGGGCAGCTCGGTCGACGCCTCCATCGCCAGTGCCAGTTCCTGCTGCTCGCCCTGCGGCACCAGGGCCGGAATGCGGCGCGCATGCAGGGGCTGGCGTCCCACCTGCGCAGCCAACGTGCCGTCCTCGTCGCTGATCACCACGCGTGCCACCGCCTGCAACAGAATGCGGTCCTCGTGGCTCATGTTCTGCACCGGCCGCACGAAAATACCGCCAGGGCGATCAAGCAGCCCCGTCTCCGAGCTGGCGGCCACCATCCCCAGGATCTGGTCCTGCAGTTCCTGCCGATAGCCGGCCTTGCTGTCGTTCCAGATGACCAGGTCGGTGTTGAGTCCTTTCTGGCGCCAATACGCATGCGCCTGCACCAGTTGCCGGACCAGTTCCACGTTCTCCGCGTCGGTCACTTTGAGAAGGACGATGGGCAGGTCGCCCGAGATGGCATGGCCCCACAGCCCCGATTGCCCCCGCTGGTTCTGCTGCAGCACGACGTCGCCTGCGCGCAGCAGCGGATTGGCGTACAACACGTGGCTGGCCAGCCGCTCGTACAGCGACGCCTCGGCCTGGCTGGCGTTGATCTGCCTGCGCACCACCTGGCTGTGTGTCCAGGAGAGGTCGAAGACGCGGTCAGCCAGGCGGCGATCACGGTATTTGTCCACCAGTGCCTCGCAACCGGGGCGGTCGGTGCCGATGCCGTACACCATGTCCAGCTGCACGGTCTGTTCGGGCTCCAGCACCACCCGGACGCGGATGGCCACGATCGGGTCGAGCACCGAACCGTCCGTGCCGGAGAGCTCGCCGTCGGTGGCCAGCGCCTGCGGTGTCCGCGGCGTGTTGCCACGGCCGAGGAAGCGCGCACGGTCGGTTTCGTAAGAGATCGCCACCACCTCGGCGTCGTGCACCGCGACCAGATGGAACATCCACGGTGGCACTTCGTCGTGCGAACGCGGCCGGCGCGTGCACAGCACGGCCTGCTTGGCGGCCAGGATCTCGCTCTGCACGAAGAGGTTGCTGAAGGCAGGATGCGCATCGTCGGACGCGGCCGGTGCCAGCACCACTTCGGCATAGGTGGTGATCTCCACCGTGCGTTGGCGACGGCTGCGGTTGGTCAGGCGCAGGCGCCGCAGCTCGATATCGTCCTCGGCCGAGATGGCCACCTGCAGGTGGCTCTCGCAGTTGCGGCGCACACCACGGAACTCCGCCTTGGCGTCCGAGAAGATCGCCTCGTAGTTGTCCAGCGCCACGCAGGTGGGCTGGTAGGCGGCAGACCAGAACTCGCCGCTGTCCACGTCGCGCAGGTAGCAGAACGTACCCCAGGCATCGGTGGTGCCGTCCTCACGCCAGCGGGTGAGCGACAGGTCGCCGAGGCGGCTGTAGCCGCCGCCGGCATGGGTGAGCATGCCGTGGTAACGCCCGTTGGAGAGCAGCTGCACTTCCGGGCGCGGGCCACCCGGGTCGCGCAGCACGCGCAGCGAGGTCTCGTGCTCGGCCATTGCGGCGTGCTCGCCGAGCGCTTCGACCTCATGGGGATGGAAGACGCCGATGCGCGGAATGCGCTCCTGCAACAGCAGCAAGGTCGCCTGGAACTCGACATCGGCAACAAAACGACGCTGCATCGGCTGGTCGCGCAACAGGTAATCCAGCGACAGCAGCCCCATGCCCTGGTGGTGGGCCATGAACGACCGCAATAGAACATGATCCTGCCCCGGCGGCACCCGGGCAGGGGTGTAGTCGATGGCCTCGTACATGCCAAAGCGCCCGGAGAACCCCAAACTATCGAGCGCCTGCAGGTTCTGGCAGGCCGCTTCCGGCGCCACCATCAGCGCCATCATGCTGGCATAGGGTGCGATGACGCGATCCTGCCCAAGGCCGCGCTTCAGCCCCAGCCCCGGCACGCCGAACGCACGGTACTGGTAGTTGAGGCGGGCATCGACGGCGTTGTAGCCCGATTCGGACACGCCCCACGGCAGGTTCAGCGTACGGCCGTAGACGATCTGCGCCTCGACCGCATGCCGCGCGGTCTGGTCGAGCAGCGTATCCGGATAGCTCGGCATCACCAGCTGCGGCATGAGGTACTCGAACATCGAGCCACTCCATGACAACAGTGTGGGCGTGCCGTTGACCTCGGTGAGCATCCGGCCGAGCGCGAACCAGCTCTCCTGCGCCAACTGGCCCTGGGCAATGGCGACGAAGGCGCACAGCCGCGCTTCGGAGGCCAGCAGGTCGTAGAAGCTGTTGTCGAGGCGGTGGTCGTCGACGTTGTAGCCGATCGAGAGCAGGTTGCGGGTGCGGTAGAACAGGAATCCGTATTCCATCAGCGAGAACTGCCCGGCGCGGTGCGCCAGCGCCTGCAGGTGCACGATGCGCGCGCGCGCATCCGCGCCGGCCGTACCGGGCAGGGCGGCCAACTGGCGCAGGCTCGGCACCGGCGCCTCGGCGTCCGCGCCGGCATCGGCGGGGAGGTCGGCAAGTGAGGCCAGGGCGGCATGGCATTCGGCAGCGAACAGGGCCGGCCAGTGCAGTTCACCGTCCTCCGGCGTTGGCGGCGCCGGCCACTGCGCCAGCACGGCGTCGGCCAGACCGGCCAGCTCCTGCAGCCGGGCAAGCAGCTGCGCCAACCCGCGGGGGCGGTCGGTGCGCGTGGCGACCAGGCGCTGGCGAAGGTGGTTGAGCGCCTCCTCCAGACGCGGGTCGCCGGCGCGATGGCGCTGCCGTTCCTCTTCCAGCACGCCGAGCGTATCGGCGAGGCCGTTGAAGGTATGCGGCGCCAGCACCGGCGCATCCACCAGCGCGAGCAGGCCCTGCCGCAGCGTCAGCAGGTGGCCGGCGAGGTTGCCGCTGTCCACCGTGGAGACGTAGCGCGGTGGCAGCGGTGCGAGGGTTTCGGTGTCGTACCAGTTCAGGAAATGGCCGCGATGGCGCTGCAGCTGGTCCAGCGTATCGAACGCCAGGGCGGTACGTTGCGCTACAGCACCCTGCTGGAGATAGCCGAAATCCCATGCAGACAGATTGGCCAGCAGGGACAGGCCGATGTTGGTCGGCGAGGTGCGCCGCGCCACCACAAGCGTCGGGTGCTCCTGGATGTTGTCCGGCGGCAGCCAGTGATCCTGCTCGCGCACCCAGGCCTGGAAGAACGACCAGGTGCGCCGCGCCAGCCGGCCAAGGAACGCCCGCTGTGTCACGGAAAGCTCCGCCACGCTCGCAGCCGGCGGCCGGCCCAGCCACGCCATCAACGCCGGCGCGAAGGTCCACGCCAACAGCAGGGGCAGGGCGACAGGCAGCGCCTGCGGACGCACGCTGGCCACCACCGCCGCCAGCGCGAGCGCCAGCAGCGACGCCGGCGCCATCACCCGCCATTCCGCAGAGCGGTCGCTGCCGAGGCGGCGCTCGACTTCGCTGGAGGGGTTCCATTGCAGCAGGTGGCGGCGGGTGACGCCCATGCGCCAGAGCGTGCGCAGCACCGCGCCACAGGCCAGCAATGCCTCGTAGGGCAGGCAGGCTACCTGGGTGGCCGCGCGCAGCAACGACTGCAGCGTACCGCGCCCGACCATGATGTAGTGCGCTTCCAGCGGCGTGTCGTCCGGCACGCTCAGCGCATCGCGCAGCATGCCGATCAGCGGCGGCGCGAACCACAACGCCAACACCCATGCCGTCCAGGCCGCCGGGTGGTCGGCAGCCAGCCATCCCGCTACCAGCAGGGCCAGGGCACCGATCGGCACCAGGCTCCGGCGCAGGTTGTCCAGCAGCTTGCCGCGCGACAGCAGGCTGAGCCGGTTGCGTGCCCATCCGGCGCCCGGGCGCGGTGCCCACGGCAACAGCCAGGGCAACAGCTGCCAGTCGCCGCGGATCCAGCGCGACCGGCGCTTGGCGTCAGCGGCGTAGCGTTCGGGATAGTCTTCGTACAGGCGCACGTCGCTGACCAGCCCTGCGCGTGCATAGCAGCCTTCCAGCAGGTCGTGGCTGAGGATGCGGTTCTCGGGCAGGCGGCGCTCGAGCGCGTGCTCGAAGGCGTCGACGTCATAGATGCCCTTGCCGACGAACGAGCCTTCGTCGAACAGGTCCTGGTAGACGTCGGACACCATGCGGGTGTACGGATCGATGCCGGGCTCGCTGCCGAACATCCTGGCAAACCGCGAGGTACGCCGCGTGCCCAGGCTGGTGCCGACGCTGGGCTGCAGGATGCCGTAGCCCTCCACCACGCGTTGCAGCGTCGGATCGAAGCGCGGGCGGTTGAGCGGGTGCGCCAGCGTGGCGACGAATGCGCGGGCGGCATCCCGCGGAAGCTGCGTGTCCGAGTCCAGCGTGATGACGTAGCGGACGCCGACCAGGGCAGCCGCGTCACCGACGACGCGCATGAACGCGGCCGCATTGCCGTGGCGGAGCAGGGCATTGAGCGCGGCCAGCTTGCCGCGCTTGCGCTCGTGCCCCATCCACACCCCTTCGCCCGGGTTCCATTGCCTGGGGCGGTGCAGCAGATAGAAGCGGTCGCCGCGATCTGGCGCGTAACGTCGGTTCAATTCCTCGATCCGCTCCACGGCGTGCGCAAGCAGAGTGTCATCGGCCGGCGTCGTGGCTGCCGCGGCGTCGAGAAAGTCCGTCAGCAGCACGAAGCGCAGCTGCGGATCGCGGTTGGCCAGGAAGCGGACCTCGAGCGCCTCGGTCAGCACATCGATGCCGTCGTTGCTGGACAGCATGGACGGCACCGCGACCACGGTGGAACAGGCGGCAGGGATCCCTTCGCTGAAATCGAGCTTGGGCAGCGGCCGGGGCGTGACCAGTACCGTCGCGGTCCAGTTCACCAGGACGATGCCCAGCTCGCTGAACACCAGCAGCCCCAACAGGGCGGCCAGCCAGACGGGCACCGCACCACTGCCCGATGCCAGCAGGCCAGCGGTGGCCACCACCGCCAGCAGGGCGATCGGCAGCAGGTACAGCGCCAGCGGCACGCGATGCGCCAGTCGCCGTGCCTTGCGGCGGCGTGGCGCCGCCTCCGCCACCGCTCCAACGGTGGCGTTCACCCCTTCGCCGACGAGCCAATAGCCCACGTGCGTGCGTGGCCCATCAAGCGATGCGGCCGCCCGCGCCAGGTCCAGCGCGATGGTCGCAACGCGCTCCTCCGCCACGCGGCTGCCACGGGCGATCTTCTCCACCACGTGGCGATACGCATCGCGGGTGCCGAAATCCATCTGCGCATAGACGGCCATCGGGTCTTCCCGCAGCCGCTGCTCGACCACACTCATGTCTTCGACAAAGGTGCGCCAATCCATCGTGGAGAGAAAGCGCAGGCTGCCGATGCTGTTGCCGATGGAGACCTGGTCGGCGGCCTGCTGCTGCCCCTCGGCGGCGACCAGTTCGTCGATGCGCTGCCCAGCCGCGGCTGCCCACTGCTCCAGCCAGGCGACAGGCATGGCCCATGCGCCGCCGCGTCCCTGCAGCGACCGGGTGAGCTCGGCGATGAACGCGCCGGTCAGCGGCGGTGCGGAGCGCGCCATGTCGGCAACCACCAGGACCACATCGGTAGGGGTATCGGACGCCGCGCGGTTGAGGTTGTCTGCCCATTGCGCCGCCAGGCGACGGTCGGTGCCATCGCGCATCACCCGCGCCGCCATACGGCGCAGATTCTCCAGCAGGGCCAGGCGCAGCATGATGGGAACGGCCCACAGTTCGCCCAGGCTCAGCGGCGCGAGCGACTGGTACGAGGCGATGAAACGGCCCAGCGTATCGGCGTCAATTCGCCCATCGCCGTGCGCGATGGCCTGCATCGACAGCTCATACACGCGCGGCAGCCCGGCCGATGGGCCGGAGGCAAGCGAAGGCAACTGCCGGCTGTAGCCGCGCGGCAGGTGGCGCCGCGCGGTCTGGATCTGTTCTTCGATCAGGTAGTAGTTGTCGAGCAGCCATTCGCCCGCCGGGGTCACCGGCCGCTGCTCGCGCACCACGCTGCTGAGCAGGGTGTTGGCGTCTTCGAGGACACGCTCGTTGGCCTGCAGGCGGTCGAGCAGGCGCTCAGGGCTCGGCCGCGTCCGCACGCGATGCTGCCGCGCCAGTGCGCGGCCGTACACCTCCATCTGTTCCACGCTGTACAGTGCGGCCCGCAGCGGCCCCTCGGTGGCCTCGATGGCTGGAACCGCAGCCTGGCGCTCACGCCAACGCCAACGCACCAGACGACGCAGGCGCAGCCAGCGGCCAAAAAGACGGGGGAGGTGGGGCATGGGGTACCGGGGGAGGGAGGCAGATCGCCTCCTGCATAGTTGCATTCGGGGTGCCGTGGTAGCCGTGAAGGCGAAGTTCAGCGGCCGCCGCCGGCGCTCGGCGGGCTCCGACGAACTGCCTTGACCGCATCGGGGCCGGCGGGCTTCACGGTCAGGAGCCGGCCGTGAAACGCCGCGCACGCTTTCTGGGCGTTCCGGAACAGGGCGCGTGCCGACCGCTGGCTAGAGTGAAATCGCCGCTGACAGACAGGCGCCCGAGGCGACAGGAGGGGCCGCAGCGCGCCGGTACCGGCAGGTCAACACGCTACGGCGCTGCCGGAAGACAGACTACTCACACGAATCGAGGGACATCACAATGAAATCGATCATCCTGGTCGCGGTACTGCTGTGGGCATCCATCGCGACCGCCCACGCGAAGCAGTGTTACGAGGGCCAAGCAACCGTGAAGCAGGCGGCGCCGGCAAACATGTGCACGCAGACGGAAAAGGGGTATGCCAACACCGGCAAGGGGCCGCTCACGCACGCTGGCTGCACGGCCGCCAAGAACCAGGCGGCGACCAAGCTGAGGGCTCGAGTTCAGGAATCGTGCCGGGCCTATGTCCAGACCTATGACTCGTGCACGGTCATCGACGTCCAATCCTGCAGCTGACGCGCGAGCCACTACCAGGCTTCCCGGGCCTCAGTGCCTGGGAAGCCTGCGCATGACCCCTGCAAGGCCCTGCGATCGCCCTGACGCGCTGGCATCAGCCAGCGGTTGCGCCACCTTTCATCACCGCCTTGGCCCGCTCAAGCCAAGCGGCGTGATGGCTCCGCGTAAAACGCGACCAATGACCGGAATCGTCGATGATGCTGGCAAACAAGCCGTGCGCGCGTTGCCGGTCGTCCGCATCTGGCTGGGCCAACAGCCACTCCGCATAACGGCAGCGCGCAGCCACGTCATTGCCGCACTCTACAGCGCGCTCGAATGCCGCACGGGCTCCCGGCGAATTACCTGCCGCCAGCGCCTCGGCGTACAGCAGCATCTGCTCGGGCTGCCGGCGGGTCTCCGGATGCCGCTCGAACATGCCTTCCAGGGCTTCCACGGCGAGCGCGGCCTCCCCTGATTCAAGGCGTGCGCGGGCAAGCCCAGCAAGGATGTGCGGCTCATCGCCGAGCGGTGAGCTGGCGGCCTTCTCAAAGAGGGGGAGGGCTTCGTGCACATTGCCTGCGTCCAGCAGCACCGAGGCCAAGCGAACCCGGTTCTGCAGGGTCGGCGCATGCGCCAGCTCAGCCCGCGCGTTGTGCAGATCCTGTCCCGGGTTGATCAGCCGGTTGGCCGCGCGCAGGGTCTGCCGCGCGCCGCGCGAGTGGCGGATCTCGGGAAAGTAGATCGCCAGGAAGTAGACAACGCTGCCCAGCAACGGGAACGAGAAAAGGAGAATGAGCCAGTAGAGGCTCTGGCCAGAGCGGATGGCGTGGACCGCGAAGAAGATGGCGGCCAGTACATGGAGTCCGATTCCGAGGAAAGGCATTTCATTCCGCCGCGTCCGTTGGGGAGGCGAACTATAGTATTTCTCGGGGTCGGGGGGACAGAGGCGGGGGGAGCGGGGGATGCCGGGGAGGGGGCAGGCCGCGGGTTCGCCTTCGCCTGCGTCCCACCGGCAGCAGGCGGTTCACGGCCAGAGCCGCCAGGCAGGCTCTGGCCGCCACCGCTGCCTCCAACGTCGGCAGTGCATTTCCGATGTCGCTGCAGCACAATCGACCTGGAAGCGCTTGGCTCCGGCAGAAGCTTCAAAGATTGCGTACTCACATTCGTGCAAGGAAGCGCTCATGACACGACAAATCACAAAACTCGTCATCGGCACGGGCATCATGGCCATCGCGACGCACGTCGGGGCCAGCGAATTTCTGATCGACATGCAAGGTGCAGTCGGAAATCGTGTCAATGTCTACGCCAATGACGCGACGATCGACCGCACACCGATCAGTGATGTCATGAATCCTGGCCCAAATTGGATCCGTCAGATTGATTTGACAATGGTCTATGAAGCGGTCGACCAACCCCTATGGTTGGAATATAAACTCCAGTTCAAATGCCCCAAGCCGAGTCAGCGCGGCCGTGGCGCAGCCAAGCGCAAGGCTGATTCAACCGGCATGTTGGACACGCCGGAATCCGTGGAATTCCGGGTGGCCAGCGGCACAAAGTCCATGAAACAGGATCCGGCGATCATCGATCTCCAGCCCACCGATTGGCAAAGTACCACCAGCTACACGATGCGACAGGCATGGAATGTAGCCTGCAACAGTGACAGCATTATCGCCGCCAAAGAAGCTGTGGCGGTCAATCGTGTATTCAAGGCCGACACATTGCGATCAAAACTGGCAGCCATTGGTTTGAATGGACTGGAACTGGTCCCCGATGGACTGTCGATGAGCTTGCTCGCCGACTTTACCTGGGAAAAGCTGTGGTCCGATGTACCGAAGCCCGCGATCAATAACGGCCGCAAGCTGACGCCAGCAGAAACGGCAGCGCTCAGGGCAAAATTGGCCCAGATGCAGCAACAAGTAACCGACGCGCAAGGGAAGGTGCAGGGCAATCTGGCGGCGATGAAGACCGATCTGGATTTTACTCAGACCGCCGCTGACTACCGGGGAAAAAGGCGTTTAAAGCGCAGTGAATCGATCCTGATCCAGGTGTGGGCGGGCAAGACTGAGCAAGAGGTCGTCGCGGCGAACGGCAACCCGGTTGTCCGTCAGGCCGGGATCGCGCGGACGCTCTCTTATGGGCAGTCCTTTGACAATCGCGTCATGTGGCAGAATCTCGCGACCGGCGCGACCTATGACGGCGGCGGTTATAAAACCTGCAACGTCCGCTATGTGCTGATCCCGGACAGCGCCGGGATGCTGAGGGTTGCCGATGTGAATGTCTTCGGTGAAGCGCGTGGCGACACAAGAGGGTTGGGTGACGCTTGCGCCGACATCTTGAACGTGCCAAACGGCTGACATCACGGCCTATTTTCGAGCCGCGCTCATGCAAGCCGAAAGCTGGCGATACGCCAGCTGCAACTGGACAACCTTTGACCGGAACACCTCTTTCCCCTGAAATTGGATGGCGAGCTCATTGCTGTCCGGCTTTTCCTTCACCGATTTCTGCACGTCGATGGTCAGCAACAACGCCCCACTGGTCTGGCCCGGCAGGCTCACATGGGCGGCCTGAACGTTCTGCGTGGCGTGGTTGGTAGATGACAAGGTGATCGGAGCGATCTCGGACTTTGTCACCGGGGGGATTGCCTTGCTGATGAACCAAACGCCGCCATGACCCTTTCGCGCCATCCCGGCGTCGGCGGGACCGCGAAGCGAAAAGGTGGAATCTGGCGTGATGAAATTAACCGAGCAGTGGTAACCGGTGTTGACGGGTTCGCGTACCAGCACCCAACTGCCCTCAACCCCTTTGTAGAAGGATTCGCTGAACATCGGCTTATCCGGATCTGCGCCGCCGAGCAACTCAGGGGCGACCTGAGCAACGCAGGGGCTGGTCCAAGCCAGGGTGACTGCTACGCCGATCAGCCAATTCATCATCTGAAATCGTTCTCCATTCGTTGGTCCTTGACGTCCGGTTTCGTGCAATTCTTGTCCTGACCCTATGCAAGCGGCTACGGGCCATAGCTTAGCCTTCCAGGAATGCCGTGTAACGCTTTGCACGCCACGTACTTGTTTGAGGGTCTTAGCGGATCAGAGTGGGGGCAATCGGGCAGCGCGGGCGGAAAGCTGGCGATGATGTTCAAGCGCGGCGGGATCAGTCTTCAGCGCCCTCTATTCAGCCAGGATATTGGGGGATCAAGCTGATTATGAGGGTTCATCAGGGGTAGGGCAGGTGCCCGTACGTAGCCAATATGGAACAGACGGCCTGCGGAGAGAGTAGGCAGGCTTGCTAGGTGGAGGTAAAGGAGGGGCGTCAGCTCTCCTCTTAGATGAGCAATTCTGATCAAGGGTCGCAGATGCATGAGGTTTACACTTCTTACTGAAGGGAGGGTCGCAGGTGCCTTGACGCTGCAAATACCGACTTGCGCGTATGCGCGTCGGAGGAACTTGCTCGCCACGTCAAGAAAACGTCACGAGATTGGAGGCATTAGCAGCCGTTGATGGCGTGCGCTGATGTAGTAACATCCGCTCATCGATGCCTAGGGGGGCGCTGGCGTGACAGAGATTCAGCACAAGGGGCCTACTCTTGCTGTAGAGACGGTTGCTTGGCTCGTCCAAGGCGGGCCATTCCCAAAAGACCTTGTCGTTAAGACATTGGACTCAAATGGGGAGACCTATACCCAGCGCTTCGAGATCTTGGACCGAGATTGTCAAGGATTCATTGAGCCCCTCAATCATTCTCGCCGTGGCACGAAAGGCTTCGTTCTGCGGGTTAAGGAGCACTTGGACGGTGGGCGCGAGATGGCCGCAAAGCTGACTCTACCGGACGACTACGATGGGTCAACACCCCTCATCGAGTTGGCGAATGCGAAACGCCTAAAGGGCGCTGGAGGGCTCATACATCTCCCGAGCTCTGTAGGCACCGTAGCTCGCTTCGAAGGCGAACCCAGCGCCAATGGTGCGCGCGACTGGGTATGTTTCATCAGCGACTGGCTTCCGGGCCAAACTATCGAAGAGATTGTGCGCCGGACCCCAAACGTGGTGACTGCAAGCTTAATTGCTCGCGTGGCTATTGAGCTACTTACAGCAGTTCGATTCTTCGAGGCTCGTGGCCTTAAGCACGACGACCTCCATCTGGGTAATTTGATGCTTGTATCGCCTGACCCAGACTTGGTGGCAATCGATCCAGAACGCCGTGACCCTCACCTGACAGTAATAGACATTGGCAGTACGAAGGACATCGATAGGTCAACTAGAAAAGACGACGATGATTGGTCATCAGTAGCACGATGCCTGGCCACGCTCTACAACGTACTGCACCAGAACCGGCGCGAGGCGAGTCGCTATCCGGAGTTCATGAGGCATTTCCGAGCATTTATTGAGCAGATATCGGACGAGGATCCCAGCCGCTTCTTCCCCGACCCTGGAGACTATATTTCTCGGCTTCGCGAAGCCGCCGCAACCATCACCCTTCAGCCACGCCGAGGCAACCAATTCGAGCCATTTAGCGCGATCAGTGCAGAACACCTTGCGAGCGATGAGCTGCTGTTAAAGCTATTTGTTGAGAGCCTGCCTTGGATTGAATTGGTGTCCAAGGGTGATCCATGCCTACTTTTCGGCCCGCGCGGCTGTGGAAAGTCAATGGTGTTCCGCTATCTGAGCGTCCGCACACACGTTTCTGCGCGAAACGCACCAGCAGCTGCATTAAGGAAGACAGGGTTCTTCGGAGTGTACATAGGCTGCGCGAGCGATCTTGGGAATGACCTTCAATGGCTTACCAGAAAGCAAGGCAGAACGGCAGAGCGTGCGCAGGAGATTACCACCTACTTTAACCTTGTTCTAGCTCGTGAATTGTTTCGATCACTGGCCACATGCGCCCAAGCTCCTGCTGTTGCCAATGAGCTTGGATTGTCAGATACCGTGAAGATATCAATAGCAGAGCACGTAATTCAACAGTGCGGTAGCGCACTTAGCATGTTGCGAATCAAGGGTATGGATCTATTCCAATCCTGCGTAGACGCTCTGGATCAAGCGCGGTTAAATCTAAGCCGTGACCTGATCGCGTCCAGACCGCCAACGTCGCCAGCCTTACCAGCTACTTTTATCCGCGACCTGAGCAGGCATATTCTTAGTGTCGCCCCTAACTTCGATCATTGCAGAATTACGTTCTTGCTCGATGACTACACACAGTCACGATTACATGCCGACATTCAGAAGATTCTCAACACGATTGTCTGGCAGCGGGACAGTAGCTTTACGTTCATGGTGTCCTCCGAACCGTACGGCTTTGATACCACTCACTTTGACGGAGCACAGATCGACGCCAATCGTGAGTTCACGCCTATTGATGCAGGCTCATTGACTCTCGGCAATGATAAGCGGGCACAACGTCGAATATTCATTACCAATCTACTGAATAAACGATTGCAAACAGCAAAATATGAAGGAACTGCAGAAGTACTGATCGGAGAGAGCACATTCAAGGAAGACACTGACCTGGCATTGGCCATTCGCGGCGAGAAGCACCAATCTAGGAGTGGAAAAAAGACTCACTATCATGGACTGCATGTGCTCTCTGACGCCTGGAGTGGAGATGTGGCGACCATTCTTCATATCATGCGAGAAATGTTTGCGCGCGCCAAGGTCGATGCGAAGACCGTCCGGCCGATCACGGCAGAGATGCAACACGACTCTATAACTAAAATATCCAGCGGAATGCGCGCGCGCGTTCGAGACCTCCATCCATTCGGCGACCAAATGCATCGGATTATGGCGGCATTTGGCGACACGGCTGCAAGGATTCTCGTTGAAGGGAAGCTGCAGGACGTTGAAGGCAATGCATGCCCTCAGCGCCGCTATCGAATGGAGATGAGCCTCTCCCCGGGCAGTACGTTGGATGCTGAATTGTTGAAAGAGGCCAATGGTGAGCACTTGGTTGCACTGCGAAAGGAGCTTGTCAGGAGGGGAGTATTCATCGAGCACCCGGAAAGTCGAGGCAAGGAATCTCCAGGCCATCGCACAGTTCGCTGGGAGCTCCGCACGTCTGTTTTGCCGAGTTTCGGAACCTCATTGATTCGAAAGGACTACATCGACGTCAAGCGAATCGAGGACTTCGTGGAGCTTCTGATGAAGCCGGACGTTTACATGGAGAAGGTGTGGCTCCGGTACGGTGGCGACAGTGCACTCTTCGAGCATACCCAAGGGGTGTTGCTGTGAGCGCGCGCAAGCCATTCCTCGTTAAGGCTGCCAGTGTCGAAGATGCTGTCGCACAGCTTCCAACGCTTGAAGAGTGGACGGGGTCGTTCGATGATGATGTCGATCTTCTAATCGTTTCACGTGGATTCGAGAAGCGCGCTTGCGCATTCCCGGAGGACCTTACGAAGCGTGGCGCGAAAGTCCGCGGATCCATTCTTCTCGGGCGCTATAGAACCAACGCGCAGGACAACGACCACCGCGCCGAAGAGCTAATGCCTTTTCTTGACGCAATCGCAACTTCCGCCCACACCCAGTGTGATGCAGATACGCCTTCAGAGGTGCGGCAAGCTATCCATGCGGCGCTGGACAAATTGCCTGATTCAGCGCCGTGCCACGTCGCCTTCGACATCAGCGCGTGCTCGTCTACGTTCATCTTGTCGGTGCTATTGACTTTAATGGCGATGGATCGCCCCTTGAAGTTGACTGTGCTATATGCGACGGCCGCCGTCTACCACACGCCGAAGGATGACGATACCGGCCGGCCAGTTATCCAGTGGGCCGAGGCTGACCAGCGAGAACAGGGGGTTTCAGACGTGGGCATCAATGAGCTGCAGACTGGCATTCATCATGATCACCTACCTGGATTCGCCATCGCAGTTCCGTCAATGTTCGGCACTCGACTGCAACGCTGCCTAGCCTATTTGGGATTGGATTCCCTCAGCACCGAAGAGCAGGAGGTATTCTGGCTTCTTCCAGACACGGATAGTGAAGATCACAAATGGCGACACGATTCCGTTATGCGGACGGTCATGAACATCATGAGCTGCTCCGAAGAAGAGGTCGCTGCCGATCTTCCTCCCGAAGCTTTTGGGCACTGCGGAGCCCTAGATTACAAAGAATGCACAAGACTGGTCATGCGCGAAATTGATCGTCGCGCTGGAGCCAATGTTTCGATGATTCACATGGGGACAAAACTACAAGCTGTAGGCATTGCGCTGGCCCTGTCAGCGCGTCCTGAGGTTTCGTTAGCATATGCAAGGCCTGAGGCGTTTACTGCGAAGTCTTACTCCGATGGTGTTGGCACGCTGCGGAAAATTGTGTTCGAAAATTTGCGTCAGAACGTGGAGCGCTTGGCCCGCATTGGAACTTTGCAGGTCGAGGCGTGCTGATTTATGACTAAATTAAATACACCTTGCGACTTGAACTCGACCGGACAGATCCTTCTCTGTTTGACTACTTTGCGTCACCACCGCTTCGTGGAAGACATAATTAATATCGTCGGATTGCCGAAGGGGGCACATCTTCGTTTGCGTTACAGCAAGACTTATGTCTCAAATGGCGTGTGGGGTAAGGTGGAGCAGGGCGCGGTACCAAATGCTCAGATCCTGATTGCTCTCGGGGCAAGCTCTGAAACCGACTGCAACGTCGTGACGCCCCTTCGGACTGCACGCATCGTCAGCGCGAAATGCCAAGGTCAGCTTCTTGTATTGGACGTCGCGCTGTCTGACTTCGCTTACGAAGCGCAGCAAGAAGGTCAGTTTTGGTCAGAAGCGCAGTCCAAAGCAAGCGGGCTACCACAATCTTTTCGCTCATCAGAGCGGGGACCAGGTGACTACTTACAGTTGATTCAAGGCCCCCTCGACAGCTTGACGACCGGCGCATCCGTAGATGCCTGGGAAATCGTCGCCCAACGTGTGCTGGCGCAGGATGACCTTCTCCATGAGGACGCCGCCTGCATTCCGTTTTTGTACCATCTCACCGGTCTGTCCGCCCGGATGCAAGGTGCCTTAGATAAAAAAGGTGCGCTCATGATCGATTCTGGTGCAAGCGTCGCTTTCGACATGCATTCAGTGACACGCAGTCGGCAGAAGATCCTGCGCAATCCCCTTGGTGAAGTGATTCTGGAGCTTTCCCACCCCTCTGCGGCTTTCGTGACTTCGCGCCGTCTCCGCGTCGATTCTTCGCGGGATATAAAGCGTTTGCAGATGTTCACTTCCACACTGTTTAGACGCGCACATGGGCATCTATCCCTCCGACTGATCGAATTCAGAAGCGAGAAAAGTGATGAAGGCAAAGGCCAAGCGCTTGAACGGCTTACTCCGGGAGAGGATCGAGCCAAGGCAGTCATTGCGCGATACGACTTCCCGTTAGCCGTAGGACGATGGCGGCCGGTAGTTGCATCTCTTAGCTTGGCTCTTAGTTCTGCCGTTTTGGCATGGGATAAGCCTGACGCAGGTGAGCTCATTCAATCAAGCTTGATCGTTCCTGCGATCGTAGGCGGGCTCGCATTCTTTGCGCTTGCACTCGGTTTCTGGAAAGAAGGGGCCGGCTAGGCGGCAGTTTAATTTCTAAGAGCCTCCTCGAAGAGCGCATGGCTGTCGATCGCGTTCCATTGGGGGTTGCGTAACACACGCGGACCGCACCACCGCTCCTGCCAATGTTGAGTCCATTCCTCGTCATCGAAATCGATCGGGTCTGCAGTGGCGCCTCTTTGACACACATCGCTTAGGTTGCGTACAAGTGGCAAGATGAAGACTTGGCGTTGTATCCCGTGGGCTAGGCACTGACGTGGCACGCCAAGACCTAGCAAGGTGCGCATTATGTTCTGCCAGCGCACCTTTGGGCCATTCCCGAAGCCAGCCGAAACGTGCTGCCCCGTGGTTCTTAACCAGTCGGCCATCACTGGATAAAGGTGTTCCAAATGAACCGTGCCATAGCCCTTGGTGTAACCTAGGGGCTCCGCAAGTAAAGTGTCTTTGAATCGCAAGCGGTTATAGATAGAGCTACGACCAAAGGCGCTAGCCGTTGTAATGGCGATTAACGGTTGTGGCACCCGCTCTTTAAGCTGGGTTGTGACGCTATTCCCGTAGGCGCGCCAGTATGCCTGCCGGATCTGGTTGGAACACATGAGGCCTGCAACCAACTTTCCGCCGAGCAAGGGCGCATATGCGGGCATTGCACCTACGGTGTAGGCGTCAAGAGTATTGTTAACAACCGCTAGCTTTCGACCTTTCTCGACACCAAGGTAAGAGTCGCGGCACGCAAGATCCGCCGAGGGAGACTGTAGCCCCAGAATTCCGATCACTGCCTCGTGGTGGCGGTCCATCACAAGGAAACGTAAGCGGCGCCCATATCCCTTTGAGAAGGGCATTGACCAGTAGCCACGGCCAATGCGGAATAGGTCACCTTCGAGGGAACGCTGGGTCACCGGCACGAGGATTGGGTCGATCTTCGCGGGTTCGATCGCGATCGGGTTGGGAAAATAGCGGCGGTGACGTACATAGAGCCGCCGCAGTTCGGCGTACGACACTTCCCGATCATGCGTCTTTGCTTGAATGTGTAGGCGTCGCAGAACCGTCTTGTCAGATGTTCGGACCGCCTCTTGGCAAGACTTCCAGGCCTCTTGAATTCGCTCCGCAAGCGCGCCGTCGTCCACAACCGTCCCTGGCAGCCCGCATGAAGAGGGCTTGCCTGTGTCTAGAAGCAGGGTAGGGGTCACGCGCATGTCGCATTTCGCCAGCAATGCATCGATCCTGTCAAATTTTCAACAACTGTGATTTGGATGACTCAATCCTCAAGGAGGTGGGCAGCAGGATTCGCAGAAGCCCCGCCGGCCTGAAAGTATCCCACGACGCTCGAAACAGACAGTTGCTTGGTCAGTTGCATGATCGCTGGCAATGCCACGCCTTGGCGGCCGGCCTCGGTCACAACTCCTGATGCGCCCGTCGCTGTACGATCTCACCGACTGCAGCCGGGATAGGGGCGTTCCCAACCGCTGTTTCCACATCCGCCGGAAACCGGTGCCGCACCGTAGCCAAAGTCCACGGTCCCACACGAGGATGGACATCTTCTCCTGATTCCGAAAAGCCCAGCCAGCGGGGTCACTGCGGTATTTCGCATAATGTATATTATGTAAAGGCGCTGTTGGCGTGGCTGGCCCGGATCTTGCCTCCCGTCCGGTCTCCCCAGCTGAGACGGAACCTCACACATGCGTGATCGCAAGCTGACCGGCCCTTGGGCCGGTTTCTCGTTCAAGGGTAACCGACTGGTGACGCCCGAAGGTCGCGAGCTGTTGCCCGATGACCTGGCATGGCTGTCGCTAACCGCGTGTATCGCCCAGGAATGGCGCGCCATGATGGCAGATACACGCCGCGGCTATGAGCCGAAAGACAGACACGGAAAGCCTTGCAGCAGTAGGCGTCCGGTAAAGGCGATTCCTGCAGGGCGGCGCGCGGCCGTGGTCAACCTGCGCGACTACGTGAGGCGGACATACGAACAGCGGCTAACCGTGGGTGATCCCGGCCCGGGCGCCGACGCCGCTGAGGTAGTCCAGGCCGCCACGGGGCCGATGCCTCGCGTGCGCGTGTGAGGCGCCATCCGTAGGGGCGAAGCCCCTACACCCCTCATTCGCCGCCGTATCGATTCTGGCGCGACTCTGGGAACGTCGACATGGGCCGGTCGGCTACGGAGATGATGGCGCCTGACGGACTTGCCGGAGGGATCTGTGACGGCTGGACCGGTGCTAGCTGCTGAGACGCGGGACCGCGCTGCAGATCGGACTTCTGCTTGTAAGGGTTATAGATGGGACCGTACCGGGCAATGGTGCGGCATTCCGGCTGGCTCAAGTCGTAACGCGTGCCCTGCTCCGTCAAGCACGTACAGGAGCCCTCCGCGCGGTTTCCGAGACCGTCCTGACCTTCCGTGCTCGATATGCAGTAAAGCTGCGGATCGGTGGTCGTGGTTCGTTGATCATAGATCGGCGCTGTCCAAGGCATGGTGCCGAAACGCGGCAGATGCGCCCTTGCATAGTCGATTGGTGTTTCGAAGACGCGAGGCGCGTCCGCACCCGCCACCGCTCCGCTATCGGCTGTTGCGGCCGCTCGCGTCATGTCGAGTGACGCTGGGGGGGAACGATCGGTCTCATACTTCGCGATCTTGGCAGTGAAGTACCAGCGGACGGCGAATAGGATCACTCCAAGCGCGACCACACCGAGGATCACCCAGCGAATCCACATAGGTAGCTGGCGCTTAGTGGTAACCATCGTGGTGCTGGTGTAGTAGTCAAAGACGTACTTAGGACGCACCCAATCCACTACGTCATTGCAAGCGCCCTGAACATTGTTCTGGTATTGATTCCAGCGCTTGAGCTTGGTCTTCGAACGCATGATCGACGTCTGCCGAACATGAACATGCTCCTCGTACAGACCGCGAAGAAATGGATCAAGCTGTAAGCCCTGCTGCGCAATCAGGATGAAGTCGAAGCCACGATGCCGGTGGCGCGCCATCGCTTCAATGTGCGGCGGAACCTTTGCGCCGGGGTTTCGATTGGGAAGGACCGTATAGCACTCATCCAGCAGTACGACAGAGCCATCCGGCAGCTGCTCCCACTCTGCAGGGTTATCAAGATAGTGGAAGTTGGCCTTGGTGTAGTCCAGGTCCTTCACACCATGAGCGTAGATGGTCCTGCCCTCCTTCTGGAGCTTGAACGCTTTGTCCAGGGCGTAGGCGGTCTTACCGTGGCCGGGCTGACCGGTAACGAGATAGAGACCCATCAGGATGAACCCATCTTAGAGAGCATTGCCTTTTGCGCATACGTAGCAGCCCATGCCGACAGGATCATGGTGACGACGACCCCGAAACCAGTCGCGTCGAAGTAGGCAACGAGAACAGGGCCGAGGCCGGAGATCTTGCTCTGAATGAAGCCTTTGATGGCGGGCATGGCGACCTCGTGCGTGACGAGACCGATGCCGAATGCCAGGAGGACGCGCCCGATGATGCCGGGCAAGTACTGGCGCAGCGCCTGCAGCAGCATGCTGACAAGCGCACCGATGATCATGGGCATTAGGACTTACCTCCGCTGCTGAGAATGTAGGCACACGTCACAGCCGCTGACAGAATCAGTACGGCGCGAATGAGGCCGATGTAATTGCAGAAATAGGCAGGCGGCGATGCGAGAGATTGCGCGAAGCCAGACGCAACACCACCGCCCCCGCCCACCACGAAACCGATGCAGCCGCCGCCTCCGCCGCCGCCGAATCCGGAGTGGTCAAGGTCATCAACACTGAGCTTCTTGACGGTCAGGACTCTCGTGTCATTGGCGGTGGCGCCCGCACCGGGGTCCTGTGACATGCCTGCAACACTGGTCCACGCCGGCTGTGAACCGTCACCACCGCCGCTGCCTTGGGCGAGCTTCTCAACTGCACATGCGGTCCGCCACTGCATCAACAGACTGTTGTACTCAACCGCATCGCACTTTTCGCCTGTGCATACGGGCATCGTGGCGCACGTACCACCGGCTATGTTGCGGTTCTTGCGTGTGTTGCAGTCGATACGCCACTGAATCCGCGCTTGGCCGCACATGATCGGTGACCCGCTGCACGAGGGCGGCTTGTTGCAGTCGTCGCCGCCGCTGAATTCGTCCTTGGCCTTCTCACCCTCACCGGGCTCTCCACCCTCCCCGCCCTCTTCTTCCTCATCGGGTTTGCCATCGTTATTACCGTCACGCTTACAGGTGCCGTCCTTGCCGCGCGCCTCACCCTGTGCGCACTGTCCCTCACCGGGAAGGCACTTTCCGTCGGGCGACTTGATCTGCCCTGCAGGGCACTCGTTCTCCTTTGGCTTGCAAGTGCCGTCGGGCTGCATCAACTTGCCGGATGGGCACGGTTCGGGCTTGCACTCGCCAAGCGAGTTGGTCGCCCCGCCACCCGGGCACTTACCCTCATCCGGCTCGCATGAGGACATGGCCGCATTGAAGTAGTAGCCATTGCCGAACTGGGCTTTGCACTTGTCATCATCAAAGTCATTGCAGGTGCCAGGAACGGAGGTGTACTTCCCGTTGAAGTATCCGTCGCCGTTTGAGAACCACGCCTGCTTACAGCCGGCATTGCACGTCACGGAACCATTTCGCGGTTTGCCACCGGTCAGGTAGGGGTACGGGCCGTTCCAATCACCGCGCTTCTCGCACGAGTTCTCAAGTGGCCATACGTAGAAAGGATCCCGCCCACTGCAGCCAACGACCGACGCGCCGTTTGCGCTGCGACCGTAGCAAGTCAACTGAGCATAGTCGCCGAGTCGCTCGCATCTAGTTGTTACAGTCTGGCCGTTGAACAAGCCGGGGTGACCGGACGCAGCATTCATGCAGGCTTGGTAGGCCTCGCCCTGATCGCCGTACATAACAGCGGCCGAAGCGTTGCGAGGCACTAGTACAAACAGCAGCAGGAGAAGCCCGCAAGAGATCAGTTGTCCAGCGCGAGCCATAACCCCCCCAGCAGGCCAATCATCACGAAATATCCCGCGTACGCCATAACGCTCCCCTTAAATGGAAAAGGGCGGGTTTCCCCGCCCTGTGTTGCACCTGGGCTGATTAGCCGCCGGAGGCCCGCTGGCCCTTCTTGACCAGCACGACGACGGCGGACAGGGTCAGCACACCGACACCGATCAGGATGAGTTCCGCGCTGTCCATGCCGCTGGTGGCAGCCGACGCCAGATCGCCAGCGAAGGCGGGCGCGGCGGCCATTGCGGTCGTTGCAACGGCGGCAGCCTTGAGGCCGATGGAGTGCAGGTTGATCGTCTTCTTCATGTTGTTTTCTCAGTTGGGTAGTTAGCCGCCTAAGACCCGGCGACATTGCCGGATCATGTATCCGACCCCCCACATGCCCGCGATCGCAGCGGAGATGAGAAGGCCTTCTTCAACGTCAATGGGCGGCAGCAGCATCGGCGTTGGCCCGTAGAAGGGATACGCGCACTGCCCTGTGCTGGCATCGAAATCTGAGGCCTTGCAGTGCAGTACGAGAATGGTCTCTTCCATCGGAACTCCTGTGGTCCACGCCCGCGCTAAAGCACGAGCGTGGACCTTGATGGGTTACTTGGCGGGGGTGGCGGCGGCAGCCGGCATGATGGGAACCAGAACCACGCGGCGCCCGATTTCGAGGTTGTCGAAACGGCCAACGGTGAACGTGGAGGGATCGACCTGGTATTCGCCAGCCGGGTACGGGGCCTGCACGTCATCCAGCGTCAGGCGGAAGGGGTGCGGGAAATCTTCGCCGTCCTTCATGATCGCGGCGGACTGCTCGCGGAACACCATCTTGGTGTTGTTCTTGGTGGTGATTTCACGCGGGGTGACGGTGGTGCTGCGAACGATGATCTTGCTCATGCGGGTATCTCCAATTTCCAGACGATGATCCGGCCCCTGTCGGAAACGACCTTCCACGGCGAGGGCCAGAATTCGCCGGTGATCTTGTCCACGTAGCCACCGAGGGCCTTGCGGATATCGGCTAGTGCGCCGAGTACATCGCGTGCAGACTTCGGGGCTTTCCACCACCGCAGCTCACGCTTGGATTCGTTGCCCAGGCCGCCAACGGCGTGTGTGCGGAATCCCTTGGGAAACGCGGCTGCCATGTCGGGGACGAACTTGCTTGCGTACTTCGCGAGATAGCCAACCGCATTGCGGGCCTTCTCGATTTTCGTGTGACCGTGTGGCCACCACCCTGCCCTGTCCGCTTTGGGAATGAAGATGCCCCGGGGAATCCAGATCAGAACGTGGTAATGGGGCACGCCGGCTTTAGTGAGTTCACCGACCCAGAGGTAACGGAAACGCGGACGGTGTCGCCGGTAGCGAAGTCGGACAGCTCGATTGAAGAAGCCCCGGACGCGCTTAAGTGTCTCGCTAATGTCACGAGGGCCAGCGTCACTTCCGTTTCGGTAAGTCGTGGTGAGCATGTACCACGCGCCACGGAACGACCCTTGTTTCGCCTCTTGGTCATGAAGACGTGCTCCGGTAATCACTGACTTTTTCAGACGCAGCGCCCGAATATGATTCGGATCGAGCGTGAGAGACACGCGCCGCGTGTCACTTGTTGAAGAATGGACAAGCCCAAGGCGACGGCCTCCGGCCGCCGCTGAGAATCCGTGCTGCTGCACCTTGGCCGTAGCCATTTCGGTACGGCGCGCAGCGGCGTGCAGAACGCCCATTGATGCGTCAAACGCGACGACTGCAGGTGAGGCTTGAGGGGGTGCCGCGTCGAGAGTGATGCGCGCGTTCTTGCCAGTGCACGCAGCGCACAAGCCGCCCGGGAAGAAATAGGAAGTGGGATCGCCACAGAATGTGCACGAGGTCCGGCTCATTCAAACGGACCCCGGCCGTCACGCATCAACTTGAACCACCAGAAGATCGAGACAAGCACGATGGGTACGAGGAAGATCATCGCCGCACCTCGGCGGATGCCTTAGCGGCGAACTGCGCCTCCCGTTCCAGGCGTGAGGCCTCGCGCCGGAGAATGCACAACGCGGCCTTGAAGGATGCAAGGAGGCCAACCATGAAGAGGAAGCCTGCGACTGACAGCACCACGAGCAGTTCCATGCCCTACCCCTACCCCTAGCCCCTAGAACCCCGCCAGCGGCCTAGGGGGACCGGCTGGCGGGAGTGCTTAGGAATCCCTACGCACGGCCGCATGTATAGTTATCCCTGTCTCCACCTGTCAAGGAAAACCTGCCATGCAAGCTGTAAATAATTTGCTTGACACCGTGCGCGAGAAGTGCGGGGTGCCGTCAGACAACGCTTTAAGCAAAAAAATAGGCGTGACCAGAGCGCTGGTCAGCGGGTGGCGCGTTGGGCGCTATCCGGTGCCGGATGAGCGAATTGCGCAGCTTTGCGCGATGGCGAAGCTGGATGCACCCGAATGGTTGGCACGACTGCACGCAGAGCGGGCGGAATCGAAAGTTGAGCGCGCGATGTGGTCATCACTGCTGGACCGGTTGAGCGCGGCGGCTGCGGTGGTCGCGCTGATGTGCGTCACAGTACCAGGCGCGGCACGAGCTGAAACCCTTGCGGCACAAGGCTTTGCGGCGAGTGCAGCAACACATTCTGTATATTATGTTACGCGGTGCCCGGTACTACCTGGGCCTGCTCAAGCTCCCGCTGGCATCGGTCTTGCCTGTCCCCGGCTCCAAGGACAACTCGAGCATGGTCAAGGTTGTTGTCGTGGACCTCGGCGAGTTCCGGGAGCGCCATTTCTGGCAGTCTGCTGGTTGAAGCGTCTTCGTAGGGGCTGCGGCCCCTACACCCCGGCCTCATTCCTCGCGGCACCGCTGCCAGCCACCTGATGGTGCAGATACCTGCGCCCAACCATTGGGCAGCTTGCGCATCGCCTGACCACCAATGCACGCCAATCCTGATCGCCGCGCGCCATCGGAACCAAGGGGTGGCAATCGCACAACATCTTCCGACGGACCAGGCCGACCCGCGCGGCGGGCTTCGTCCCGAAGGGTCCGGGCCTCAAGGCCGTCACAGAAGCCTTTCATTCCCGGATGCGGATGCTTGGGCCAACGATAATCCTCACAGTTAAATGGCGTAGTGCTTTTTGCCATTGAATTGTGGTGAGCTTTCGGAACTGCTGCGAGCGGCTTTGGCTTGGGGCCAGTTGCTGTGTGGATCTGCGCCGCGGCTGGGTACACCATTGCCAGACAAGTGCAGAAAATGACGGCTCGGATATCCATGTCCCCCCCCTATTTGTGGGCGGCAGCATATCAAAAGGCATCAGCGAGATCTGCCACCTACCCCGCGACCCACGCTACAACGGCCAGAACTGACGAATGCCCTACGTACGCGGGAGCCTCCACGACACCTCACCGAGCTACATCTGCTAGTCCACCACCCTAACTTCCCGTGTAGCGATGGTTGAGCAGGATCTCAAGCTCGAAACAGGAAAACGGCAGCTGATCTCAACGCTCAAGACGCAGTATGTCAGCGCTCGATCCACGCACAATATAGAAACGTTCTACGTAGTTCTGTGCTGTGACGGGGGCAAGTTGCACCGCGATTTCGTTCGGCGGGTATGCGCAGAGCTGACCAGCCTGCCCGAGGTGAAAGTCATCGCGCCTGCTTGCGCGTGGGCGTTTCACGACATGGAGGCCGACAGCGTCCTGGCGTACTGCACGCGCGTCCCCGGTCGATAGCTCGACATTTAGGCTTGCACACGACGCCTTTCTGCCACTTCGCGCGCTCTACTACGACACCAGGGTTCGGCACGGAACATCAGATGCTGCAATGGTTTCATTTCTCATGCAGCTTACGGACGAGTCCGACTGAGTAGCTGCTACTGAGGGAGTGCCCAGCCGCGACCATGCAAGGCGTGTTCCCAGTCCGGGATCCACTAAGGCGTCAACTCTCCCATCCAAGCTCAACCTTCAGCTCCAGTCGCTGGCCCGGCTCCAGTCGGTTCGGCGCCAACGTAAAGCCATCAGGCGGACCAGTCTGGGGCTCTACACAGGTCGCGTGCGGTGCACCGTCGTAGACCACCCAGTGATCGGTATCCGCCCGAATCCGCAGCCGCTGGCCGGCAGATATGAGCGTCACGTCGGCCTGGTTGATGAAACAGTCATCCCACGGCCCCGGCACCGGGCTGACACAGGGCAACGTGGCAATGCCTTCGTCGTCCCGTGGATACATCGCATCGGGGGCAAACAGCAGTTGATCCGGCTTGCGGAACCACGGATGCCAGCCGAGCACGGCCGGCATTGCCTGGTGGCCCGCCTCAACGGAAAGATGGAGATGCAGGCGATCCGGCTGCAGGTGCAGGGTCTGCGTTGCGCTGCCGCCGAATGGCCAATAGTCGTCTTCGGGCAGTGCCAGTGACAGCGTGGCGGTGTCCGCGTCGAGGCTGTCGATATGCCACGGCCGTGTAAAACCGACGCCGTGAATGGCGTGCGCATCGAAGTTCGCTGGCAGTGAACATCGCCTGCCATCAAAGGTAAAGCGCCCATGCCGGATGCGCCCCGCCCACGGCACCATCGGATAGCACCCCCAGGCGATGGCTGACGCCCCCGCCCCACCCTCGTGCTCGCCCACCAGCCACTCCACACCGTCGTAGCGTAGCTGGGCAATGCGTCCGCCGGCGTCAGGTGCAAGTGCGACCTCCAGCCTGCCGGCCCGCAACCAGTGCAGGCGGCCGGCCGGCAGCGCGGCCCGCGCATCGTCCTTCGGCAAGGGTGTCTCAAGCGCCATAAGGATCGATGCTCCGGATGCTGCCGTCCGCCTCGATGTGCAGCGGCGTGCTCTTGATCGAGCGCAGGTGGGTCACGCCGCCGGACAGCAGCGCGTCGTGGTAGAACAGGTACCACTGCCCCTCGAACGCGCAGATGGAGTGGTGCGTGGTCCATCCAACCACAGGCGTGAGGATCACGCCACGGTAGGTGAACGGCCCGTACGGGCTGTCGCCCACGGCGTAGCACAACAGATGCGTATCGCCTGTGGAGTACGACAGGTAGTAACGGCCCTGGTGTTTGTGCAGCCACGCCCCCTCGAAGAACCGCCGCGCATGGTCATCGGCGCGCAGCGGCTGCCCGAGCTCGTCCAGAATGAGCACTTCCCTCGTAGGCTCGGCGAGCTGGGTCATGCCCGCGTCCAGCCGGCCGACACGCGGGCCCAGCGCGGGCGCATCGCCGGTGGGCTCGTCGTGCATCGTGTCATGGCGGTTGTCACGGTACTTCTGCAGCTGGCCACCCCAGATGCCGCCGAAATAGAGGTAATGCGCGCCGTCGTCGTCCTCGAACACCGCCGGGTCGATCGAGTACGTGCCGGCCATCGGCTCGGCTTCGGGGGTAAATGGGCCCTCCGGTCGATCGCCCACCGCAACGCCGATGCGGAACCTCCCCTGCCCGTCCTTGGCCGGGAAGTAGAGGTAATAGCGGCCGTCGCGGCTGGCCGCGTCCGGTGCCCACATCTGTTTCGCGGCCCAGGGCACGTCACGCACATGCAGTGCCATGCCGCAGTCGGTTGCCGGCCCCCCGGGCGTGTCCATCCGGAATACGTGATAGTCCTCCATGCCGAAGTGACCGCCTTCGTCGTCGAACGGCGCGCCGCCGTCGATGTCGTGCGATGGATAGACGTACAGGCGCCCATCGAACACATGGGCCGACGGATCGGCCGTGTAGATGTGGGTCACCAGCGGCTGGGAAATGGCGTGTGCTGCGAGGTGGTCAAGGCTGTTCCCCTGGCGGCGCTGCAGCAGTTCCTGTTCGATGCGCGTCTCCATGCGCTTGTCGATCCGGTAGAGGAACAGCAATCCAACCGCTACCAGGAACGGAAGCGAGCAGTACACGCTCACGGTCAGGCGGATGCCGTCCACCACGGCCTGGGGCTGCTGTTCGGCCCCGGCCTGGTAACCGTGGTGTGCGAGGATGCCGGCGACCAGCGCACCACCGATGCTCAACCCGATCTTCAACCCGCACAGCATCGCGGAGAAGATGATCGCGGTGGCGCGGCGATGGTTCTTCCATTCGGAGTAGTCCGCGACGTCGGCGATCATCGCCCATAGCAACGGGATGGTGATGCCGTAGCAGAACCCGTGCAGCATGAAGGAACCGAAGGTCACGCCCACCGCCGTCGGCGGGAAGAAGTAGAACACCAGCAGGAACACGGTGGATACCAGCAGTGCACCGCCAAACACATCGCGTTTGCCGAAGCGGTCGGCCAGGCGGCGGGATACACCAATGCCCAGGATCATGCAGAGGATGCCGCAGGCGTTGAACAGGCTGAATGCCGAGGTTGCCGGATCGGTGGGCCAGGTGAAGCCGGACAGGCCCCACCCGTTGAGTACGGCGTTCAACCCAGCGATGAAGCGGTTGAAGCCGGAGCTGTCGAGGAAGCCGGCCAAGGCAGCCTCGCTCATGTAGTGCTGGAAATAGTAGACGTAGGTGCCGCCCTTCAGGGCCAGGTTGATGAAGACCAGGATCGTGAGGGCCAGCATCACCTGCCACGGCCGGTTCCGCACCAGGTCGGTCAGATCCTGCAGCACGCCGCCGGTCTGTTCCTTGGCCGGCACGATGCGCTCGCGCGTGGTGGCGAAGGTGATCAGGAAGAAGACCGTTCCCACCACCGCGAACACGGTCATCACCCGCTCGAAGCCGAGCACGCGATCGCCATCGCCGAGGATCAGCACCAGCGGCAGCAGCAGAACCTGGATGATGAACTGCGCGATCATCACCGCCACGAAACGGTAGGCCGACAGGCTGTTGCGCTGGGCCATGCTGCCGGTCAGGACCCCGCTGAGCGCGGAGTACGGCAGGTTGTTGGCTGCGTACACGAGCATCAGTAGACCGTAGGTCACCAGGGCGTAGATGACCTTGGCGCGCTCGCCCAGTTCGGGCGTACTGAAGGCAAGCAGCGACAGGACGCCGAACGGAATCGCCGTCCACAGGATCCACGGCCGGAACTTTCCCCAACGACTGGCCGTGCGGTCGGCGGCAATGCCGATCAGCGGCGTGAACACGAAGGCGCCCATAAGGCCGATCACGAAAATGATCGTCGCCGCCGTGGCGGGCGGCAACCGGTAGACGTCGGTATAGAAGAACGCCAGGTAGGTGATCAGGGTCTGGAAGATCAGGTTGGCCGCGAGATCGCCAAGGCTGTAGCCCAGCTTTTCCCGGATCGAGAGCGTGTGGTCGGTGGTCTCCGCGCGGCGGGGATCAGTCACGGCTCTCCTCCACGGTAAATCCGGCGTGCACGCGAGCATCGGCGCTTGAGCCGCCTATCCTCACCTCGTACGCCCCCGGCGGCACGACATATGCGCCGCGCGCCTCGTCGTACTGGCGCAGCGCCTGGTGCGCATCCAGATCGAAGGCCACGGTCCGCCGCTCGCCCGGGGCGAGATGGATCCGCTGGAAGCCGCGCAGTGACTGCTGCGCATCTGCCGGCGCGGCCTGCAGGCGCCGCACATACAGCTGCACGACCTCATCGCCTGCGCGCTTGCCGGTGTTGGTCACCTCCACCTGCACCTTGAGCGTCCCGTCTGCGGCGATGCGCGGTGCATCGAGGCGAAGCCTGCCGTAACCGAACCGGGTGTAGGACAGCCCGTGTCCGAACGGATACAGCGGTGTGCCGCGGAAATAGCGGTAGGTGCGGCCTTCCATCGTGTAGTCGTCAAACGCGGGCATGGTCTGGTCCGCCGTGTAGAACGTGACCGGCAGGCGGCCGGCGGGATTGATGTCGCCGAACAGCGCGTCACCCACGGCCGTGCCGCCGCGTTGCCCTGGATACCACGCCATCAGGATCGCGGACAGATTCGCCTGGGCCCACTCGACGGCCAGCGCCGACCCGCCGGTCAGCACCACCACCACCGGCGTGCCGGTGGTGTGCAGCGCTTCCAGCAGCGCCCGCTGGGTGGCGGGCAGGCGCAGGTCGGTGCGGTCGCCCCCGGCGAAGCCCGGGTAGTTGACCGTCATCTCTTCGCCCTCGACGTCGCCGGTCAGGCCGCCAACGAACACCACCACATCCGCGCTCCGGGCGGCATCCAGCGCCTCCTCGAATGGCGGTTTCGCGCCGGGCATGCGCCAGCCCAGCCGCACGGCTGCGTCGCGCTCGGCGTCGAAGTACTCAAGGGTGAGGTCGTAGGCCCTGCCGGCCTGCAGGTCCAGCTCGACGCCATCGCCATGCAGGCGATCCCTTTTCTCCCAGTGATCCAGCACGCGCTTGCCGTCCACGTAGAGGCGGAAGCCGTCGTCGGCGGCCGCCTCGATGCGGTAGCGGCCCGATACCGGTGGCAGCAGCTGTCCGCGCCAGCGGATGCTGAAGCCGTCGTTCGGAATGCCCTGCCCCGGTGCTGCCTCACCACGGGCCAGCAGGTTGTCGGTCGGTGACCCCCGGTCCCAGCGGAACCCGATCTGGGCATCGGTGCGGACCAGCGCCGGCGTCCCGGTCAGGTCGGCCGTGCGGAAGTACTCACCGCGCAGGCCGCGTTCCGGGGAATCGGCCGACGGCCGCAGGTACGCGGCCTCGATCAGCGGGGTTGCAGCGGGATCGTCGCGCCCTTCCACCAGGTCCACCCCGCGCGCATAGCGCACCTCTACGCCCTTGGCCGCGTCGCGTATCCCCTGCAGGATCGTCACCGGTGCGGCGGGGGTGCCGAAGTAGTTGCCGAGCAGCGCCATCGTGTCATCGGCGGTCGGGCCGACCACGGCAATGCGTTTGAGGGTGCGTGACAGCGGCAGCACGCCATCGTTCTTCAGCAGCACCAGCGATTCCTGCGCGGCCTTCAACGCCAGCGCGTCGTGCGCGGGGGCCTGGTTCACCGACGCGGGAATGCGCGCCCATCGCACGCGCTCCGGCGGATCGAACATGCCCAGCCGCATCCGTGCGGTGAACAGGCGCGTCACCGCATCGTCAATCTCCGCTTCGCTGATCAGGCCCTGCTGGACGGCCGCCGGCAGCGTGGCGTATTCCTGGCCGCATTCGAGCTCGGTGCCGTTCTTCACCGCCAGGGCGGCGGCGGCCTCGCGGGTGGGCACGATGTGGTGATGTTTCCAGATGTCGACGATGGCCCAGCAGTCCGACACCACGTAGCCCTTGAAACCCCAGTCACGGCGCAGTACGTCGCGCAGCAGGAAGTGGCTGGCGCTGGCGGACTCGCCGTACACGCGGTTGTAGGCGCCCATGACGGCGTCCACCTGCCCTTCCTTCACCAGCACCTCGAATGCCGGCAGGTAGGTATCGTACAGATCGCGCCGGCTGGGGCGGGCATCGAAGTGGTGGCGGTCGGCCTCGGGGCCGCTGTGCACGGCCAGGTGCTTGGCCGTGGCGTCCAGCTTGCGGTACACCGGGTCATCGCCCTGCAGGCCATGCACGAAGGCCACGCCCATGCGCGCGGTGAGGTACGGGTCCTCGCCGTAGGTTTCCTGGCCCCGCCCCCACCGCGGGTCGCGGAAGATGTTGATGTTCGGCGACCAGAAGGTCAGCCCCTGATAGCGGCCATGCGACCCCTCGCGGAGAAACTGGTGGTGCTTGGCGCGCGCTTCGTCGCTGATGGTGGTCGCCACCTGTCCCATCAACGGCACGTCGAAGGTGGCGGCCAGGCCGATGGCCTGCGGAAACACGGTGGCCTGCCCTGCCCGCGCGACCCCGTGCAGGCCTTCGTTCCACCAGTCGTAGGCCGGCACGCCCAGACGCTCGATGGCAGGCGCGGCGTTCTGCATCTGCGCGGCCTTCTCCTCCAGGGTCATCTGCGCGACCAGCGCGGCGGCGCGGGCCTCGAAGCTGGCCGATGCATCGAGCCACGGCGGGGGCGCCGCGGCGTGCACGGCGGTGGCCAGCCCGAGGGCGGCACACAGCACCACGGTGCGGAAGACGGGGCCGCGACGGCCGCTGCAAAGGGTAGGTCTGCGCGTAATCATCTGCTCCTCAAGGCACGCTCGTCGCGTGCGAATGGTCCCAGCAGCGCGCCCACGAAGCCGCCTGCACGATCCGTACTCAACACTGTTCCATCCACGTCATCTGCGAGGGTCTGCCACCCTCGGCCATCGCCCGTGTCGAACGCGAACGCATAGCGCCCCTCGTTGCCGGCGATCTTCAGGCGCAGCGATGGGCGTGTGTCCAGTGTCCGGCTGGCCAGCGTCCGGGTCACGCCGCTACCGTCGCGCGCGTCGAGGAAGACCGTCACGCGCTTTCCGCCCAGGCTGCGCACCCCAAGGAAGTACCAGTACGCCTCGCTTTGGAAGGCGGCCAGGCCTGCCGCCACGCCCGCCCCCGGACGCGTCAGTTCAGTACTGGCCTCGAAGCGCAGATGCTGCTGGCGGCGGCCGAGGAAGGCGGGATTGCGCAGCGTATCCAGATCCTCCGGCAGGGGATGTACGGCCAAGGCCCCCGGGCGCGCGCGCAGGTCTGCCCAGGGCTGCTTGGGCACGCGCACGCGCAACCAGCCGTTGCCGAGGGTGGGTGCATCGAAGTCGTCGCGGTCGATGAAGTTGCCGGTGGACGGTGCCTGCGTGGCCTCGCCCTGCATCCACGACGGGGCCTTGACCGCATAGGGGATGGTCTGGCCAGGCGGCAGGATCACCGGCCAGCCGTCACGCCATTGCACCGGCAGCAGGAAGGTTTCCCGCCCCGTGTTGTAGTGGCGCGTCTGGTAGTTGCGGCTGGCGAGGAACACCGCCCACCAGGAGCCGTCCGGACCTTCGACCAGGTCGGCATGCCCGGCATTGGTGATCGGCAACGGCCGGTCGTCGGGCAGATCGCGCTGGGTGAGAATCGGGTTGCCCGCATACGGGACGTACGGCCCCCAGACCTCGCGGCTGCGCAGAACGACCTGGGAATGCTGCGGGCCGGTACCTCCTTCGGCATCGGAGAGGTAGTACCAGCCCTCGCGCTTGTAGAGGTGCGGCCCCTCGATCCAGATCGGGTTGCTGGCCGGGTCCACCCCGCCGTCGATCAGCACCCTGCGCGGCCCCACCGGCGCGAGCGACGGCAGGTCAAGCTGCTGCATCCAGATGGCGCGATGGCCCTCGTAGCGCGGCGGGCCGGGCGGGACGTCATTGTTCAGCAGGTACACGCCGCCGTCCTCGTCGAAGAACAGCGACGGGTCGATGCCCTCGATGCCCGTCAGCCAGTGCGGGTCGGACCAGGGACCGGCCGGATCGCGCGCGGTGGCGACGAAGTTGCCGCCGCTGTCGACCGCCGTGGTGACCACATAGAACACGCCGTCGTGGTGCGTGATGGCCGGTGCAAAGATGCCGCGCGACACGCTCAGGCCATCGAAGTCCACCTGCGTCGGGCGGTCGATGACGTTGCCGATCTGCTTCCAGTGCACCAGGTCAACGCTCTTGAACACCGGAATGCCCGGGAAGTAGGTGAAGCTGGAGTTGACCAGGTAGAACCGGCCCTCCACGCCGACGATGCTCGGGTCGGCGTGGAAACCGGCCAGGATCGGGTTGCGGTAGTACCCGGCCGGCAACGGCGTCTCAAAAGCGGCATCGCGACCGACGTATTCGAACCAGTCGAAGTACACGGGCTGCGCAGGCGTGGCCCCGAGCGGCGGCGCCGCCGCGGACAGCAGCAGGAACAGTGTGGCCATCAGCAGACGCATCAGCGGTCCTCCGCAGGGGTGAGGGTAAGGTCGAAGGGCCCTGCCGGCGCGCCACGGCTGTCGCGCAGCGTGCACACCGGGCCGTCCGCCCAGCAGTAGCGGACGCGTGCGCCTGGCCCTGCCTGCGGGCCGCGCAGGACCACATCGCGCCCGTCCAGGACGGCGTCGGCATAGGTGCAGTGCCGCGCCTCGGCATCGCAGAGTTCGAAGCCGATGGGGCCGTTTGCACCGGTCGTGACCAGGGTGCCGGCGACGTCGTCGAACACGATCCGCACCCCGCCCTGCAGGCGCGATGCCGTGCGTGCGGTGGGCCCGGACGGATCGACGGTGCGGTCGCCGTAGACGACATGCCGCGCCACGCGCGCCAGGCGCCGGGCCAGTTCCTGTTTGTTGGGCGGGTGGATGTCGTAGGCGTCGCCAATGTCGATGGCCAGCGCCAGCCCGCTGTGCGGGTCTTCCGCGGCGACCTGCCGCTGTGCCTCGCGGACCTGTGCCCAGCCACTCTCCGCCGGCGCCACGGGCGGCAGGCCGTAGCCGGCCAACTGCACCACCAGCAACGGCGTCTGCGCGCCAAACCGGCTGCGCCAGTCATCGCGCAGGCTGCGCAGCTTCGCCGCGTAGGCCAGGCCGTCCGCCGTGTTGGATTCGCCCTGGTACCACAGCATGCCGCGCACGCCATAGTTGCCCAGCGGCGCGATCATGCCGTTGTACAGCGTCGACAGGCCCGTGGCGGCATGCCACGGTGCTGGTGGCGGCGCCGGTGCACCGGGTGCGGCGCGGTACTGCCACGTGACGTCCAGGGCGATGCGCGTGCCATCGTCCAGGTGCACGGCGTGGTCGCTCGCAGGGCCTGCCAGCCCGCCGTCGCCATAGGTGTCCAGCACGTTGATCACCACCGTGTTGGCGCCGGCGTGCAGCAGTCCCGCCGGCAACGCATACGACCGCGCCTGCCCCGGGCCGTACTGGCTGCCCACCGCCACGCCGTTCACCCAGGTCATGTCGGTTTCGTCGACGGCCCCCAGCACAAGTCGCGCGCCCTGCGCCGCCTGCGCGGCGGTCAGGGTCACCTGCGTGCGGTACCAGACCATGCCGTTGTAGTCCGACAGCGCCGGCACGCCCCAACGCTCCCACGCGCCCAGCGTGGACGGTGCAGCCTGCCACCCGGTGTGGTCTGCATCTGGCTGCCAGGGCGCATCGCCGGCGATGGCGCCTTCGCGCGTTGTCCACCATTGCTGCCAGTGCCGGCCCCATTGCTGGTGCGCCGCAGCGGGATCGTGGGCATACAGCGCCAGAACATCCAGAGCCTGTCCCATGCCGCCCTGCGCGCGCAGGGCATCACCGCTGGTCCATGCCTCGATGCGCGAGCCGCCCCATGCCGCCTCGATCAGGCCCATCGGCACATTGACGGTCTGCTGCAGCTCCCGCGCGAAGTAGAAGCACGCGGCGGAGAAGTCGCGCACCGAGTCCGGCGACGCAGGCTGCCATGCAACGGGGCCCTGGAAGTCGCGCTGTGGGGTGACGGCTGCCGCGTTCGGCACGGTGAACAGACGGATCGACGGGTGCGTGGCGGCGGCAAGCTCGCTGTCGGCGTTGAGCGTGCGCCACACCGGAAGCGCCATGTTCGACTGCCCGGAACACAACCAGACGTCGCCCATCTGCACGTCACGCACGACCTGGGTCACCTGCCCCGCCCGCACCGTCATGTCATAAGGGCCGCCAGCGGCGGTGGCCGGCAGCGTTGCCTGCCACCGTCCACCGGCATCGGCGCGCGTGGTGACGGTCCGCCCTGCGAGCGCCACGGACACCGCGGTGCCGGGTGCGGCATGGCCCCAGACGGGAATCGGCTGGTCCCGCTGCAGCACGGCGTGGTCCTGGAACAGCGGGTGCAGCAGCGTGGTCGCCGCCTCCTGTGCCATTGCCGGCACGGCGCAGCACGCCAGCGTAGCCGCGAGGATGCCGATCCACCACGTTCTCGCCTTCATCGCCCATCTCCGGGTGCGGACGGAAACTGCAGGGCCTGGTACCAGGCCAGCGGGTGTGGCGGCGCGGCTTCGCCGGCCGGCAACGGCCTGCCGCTCACCGACTGGAAGTACGCCACGCTGGCGTCGCGCCACCACTGCGCTTCGCGCAGCTGGATGCGCAGAAAGGCCGCGACCTGTTCGTGCCGCTGCGCGTCCACGCCATGCGGCTGCGGCGCGCTCCCCACGGCGGTGTTGGGCGCGCCGGGGCCCAGAGTTGCCCAGGTGGCCTGCATGGCCTGCACCTGGCGCACGCCCTGCGAATAGCGCCCGACCAGTTCATCCCACAACGGCCGTCCGGAGGCCATGCGGTGGTCCCACGGAACGTGGTGGAACCACAGCAGCAGTGGTTCCGGGACCTGCGCCAGGTCGCCATAGCGGGCGGCCACCTCGGGCGCGTACTGGCTTGCGGCATTGCTGCCGCGCGCGGTCCGGTCGAAGCCGATGCCGTTGCGGTCGGCGCGGTGGTAATACACCGAGGTCCAGTCCGCGCGCGGCCCGCCATCGACCCAGGGGCCAGGCCCGTAGTGGTGCCCGCGCGCCATCAGGTGGTGCAGGCCCAGCGGGGTCATGTAGTTCACCGCGGCCTCGCGCGAGCCCATCATCATCTCAACGATGGGCTGCACCACGCGGGGGTCCTGCGCGAAGGTCATCGCCGCCCAATCCGCCGCGATGTCGCGGGCCGATTGCTGCGGGTTCCATGCGAGACGGCCGAAGGCGTACCAGTTGGCCGGGTCGAAGTGCGACCCACTCCAGGTCCGGTCGTTGCCGATGTTGGCGACGCCGGCCATGCCGGTCAGCGACTGCGCCACGGTGGCACCCTCGCCGCGCACGCGGGTATCGGACTGCAGCACTTCCTCGTAGAGCGGGCCGAGGTACACCAGGTGAGTGGCGAAGCCGAGGTATTCCTTGGTGATCTGGACTTCCATCATCAGCGGCGTGCGCGGCATGGCCCCGAACAGGGGATGGAACGGCTCGCGCGGCTGGAAGTCGATGGGCCCGTTCTTGACCTGGAGGATCACGTTCGGCAGGAAGGCCCCGTCCAGGCCGGCAAACTCCGTGTACGCCTGGGTGGCGCGGTCGGCAGGCACATCGTGGGCGTAGACGAAGGCGCGCCACATCACCACGCCGCCGTGCGCGGCCAGCGCGCCGGCCAGCAGGTTGGCCCCGTCGGCGTGCGAGCGGCCGTAGTCCTGCGGGCCGGGCTGCCCTTCCGAGTTGGCCTTGACCAGGAAGCCGCCGAAATCCGGGATGCGCGCGTAGATCTCGTCGACCTTGTCGCGCCACCAGCGTTGCACGCGTGGATCGAGCGGGTCGGCGGTGTCCAGTCCGCCCAGCTCGATGGGAGCACTGAAGCGCGCGCTCAGGTACACGCGGATGCCGTACGGCCGGAACCTGTCGGCGAGCGCGGCCGCCTTGGCAAGATAGTCCGGTGCCAGGCTCTGCGCGCTCGCGTTGACGTTGTTCAGCACCGTGCCGTTGATGCCGATCGAGGCGTTGGCGCGTGCGTAATCCGTGTAGCGTGGGTCGTGCCACTCCGGCAGCGTCTGCCAGTCCCACAGCGAGCGGCCTGCGTAGCCGCGTTCGACATGGCCATCCAGGTTGTCCCAGTGGTCGAGCACGCGCAGCCGGAGCCGGGGCGACTCGCGTACCTCAAGCGCGTCCAGCGACGCGCCCGTCTGCAGCAGCCGCAGCAGATGGAACACGCCGTACAGCACGCCGATATCGTGGCGGGCCGCCACCAGCAGCACCTCGCGCCCGTCGATCCGTGCATGCCGGAGCAGATAGCCTTCGTCGCCCAGCGATTCGATCTCGTGGCGGAGCGGCGCGATCATGGCCGAGGAGCGTGGTGTGCCCAGCACCACGGTCGCGTCGCCGGCTGCCGCGCCCGGCATCTGCGGTGCGCTGCCCAGCAGGCCGGTCAGGCCGCGCGCCAGCTCATCGCGTGCGGCACGCTGCGTGGGCGTCTGATCAGGGGCGACGATGTGGGCCAACCGGGTGCGGTAGTCCGCTGCGAGCGCAGGTTCGAGCGGCACGTAGCGCATCCAGAGGGCGTAGCCATCCTCTGCGTGCGCGTTGCCCGCGCAGGCGAAAAACACCATCGCGGCACCCAGCATCCAATGACACCGCTCGACAACCGAGCGGGCCCGCAGCGCGGACAACAAACCTTGTAAGCTCGATCCGTGCGTTGGCTGTGTCAGCGTCACAGCGAAGAACGGGAGCGCGAATTGGACAAGCCGAAGAAGTCGGTCCGCCGCAAAACCAGTGGCGTGACGATCGACGAGGTGGCGGCCCTGGCCGGGGTGTCGCCGATGACCGTGTCGCGGGCGATCAACCAGGGCAAGGTGCGCGATGCCACCCGCGAGCGCGTGATGCGCGCGGTGCGCGAACTGGGCTATACGCCCAACCTGGCCGCCAGTTCGCTGGCGGCCGCACAGCACACGCGCATCGCGCTGATCTACACCAATCCCAGCGGTGCCTACCTGCGCGAACTGCTGGTCGGTTTGCTGCGTGTGGCGTCCAACGCTGCCATCCAGCTGGTCGTCGATTACTGGGACGATCTTGACCCGACCGCCGAGCGCAAGGCAGCGCGGGCCTTGGCCGGCCGCGTGGACGGCGTCATTCTGCCGCCCCCGCTGTGCGAATCGCGGCCTGCCGTGACCGAACTCGTCAAGGCGGGCATCCCCGTCGTCGGGATCGCACCGGGTCACCTCGGCAACGACATTTCCTGCGTGCGCATCGACGACTTCCAGGCCGGCAGGGAACTGACCGAACACCTGATCCAGCAGGGTCACAGCCGCATTGGCTTCATCCGCGGCCGCAACGACCTCAGCGCGAGCGAGCGGCGTTACGACGGCTTTGTTGCCGCCCTGGGTGCGGCCGGGCTGCAGGTCGAACCCGGCCTCGTCCAGCAGGGGGACTACACCTACCGCTCCGGGCTTGCCGCTGCCGAAAAGCTGCTGTCCCACCGCCGGCCGCCGACCGCGATCTTCGCCAGCAACGACGACATGGGCGCGGCGGCGATTTCCGTCGCACACCGGCGCGGCCTGGATGTTCCCCGTGATCTGTCGGTGGTGGGCTTCGATGACACCTCGGCCGCGACGACGGTCTGGCCGGAGCTCACCACCATTCACCAACCCATCGCATCGATGGCCGATGCCGCCATCGACATCCTGCTGCGTACCATCCGCCGCCGGCACGACGACGCGCGCGTGTTGACCGATCACGTCATGCCGCACCGGTTGGTGGTGCGCGACTCGGTCGCGCCCCCACCCAAGCGGTGACCGCACACGCCGCGGGGTCATCGGCCCGGGCATGCGATGGTGGTCTCCGCCTCGTTCAAGGCCCCCAGGGCGACGCGTGACACCGAGAGCGTCATCGCACCGGCCGTGCCGATTGACCACGGGCGCTCCAGCTTGCCGACATCCGCACCGGCCGCGGCCAGGCACTTCAACGGTACGCCCACCCGCGTCCATTGGCCCACCGGCAGCGATGCCAGCGTCGGGCCGAGCGCAATGCGTGCCGAGCAACCCGTGCCGCAGCCCACCGACAGCCATGCATCGCCCTGGGGTGCGGCCTCAACCCGCAGCGTGGTCAACAGCATCAGGTCGCCGTTGCTCTCGCGCTGCAGGTCCAGAGCCGTATGCGACTGCAGCGCGGCGACCGCCTCGCCCTTGCCGGTCCAGGCGAGGCGGCGACCATCTTCCTGCGCCAGATGATCCACCCCGGTGACGTTCAGCAGGCCGCCGTCGAGGGATTCCGGCACCTTGGTGACGGTCACGCCCTGCCCCGTGCCGTTCTCCAGCCGCAGGGCCATGCCGGACCCGGCGTCACCGCGCGCGAAGAACACACCGACCGCGCCTTCATTGCCGGTCACGCCGGAAACCTCCGGCAGCGCGGCGAGATCGCCGTTGTCGGCATAGGTGAGCCCGAAGCCGAATGCGAACTGCGGGGCGTAGTCCTTCTGCCCCACGTTGTTGGCGTACTGGACCGCTGTACGCGGCCAGCTGAAACTCAGTTTCCCCTTGAAGTCGTGCTGCGCGCTGCCGTCGGGGCCGCGCAGCAGCACATCCGCAATGCCGGCGCCTTCCGACCCGGGCAGCCACGCCGCCACGAACGCGTCGGCGGCATTGATCTCGCGGTTCACCCACAGCGGGCGCCCGCTCAGGAACACCGCGACCACCGGAATGCCGTCGGCCTTCAGTCGCTTGATCAGCGCAAGATCCGAGTCGTCGCCGGCCTTGTAGGCCAGTGTCGGCAGATCGCCCTGGAACTCCGCATAGGGATTCTCGCCGAACACCACCACGGCCACATCCGGCTTGCGCGTGTATTTCCCATCCACGGCCAGCACCGCTTCGCCGCCGCCGGCCTTCGCCTGCTGCGCGATGCCCTCGAAGATCGTGTCCGCATTCGGGAAGTCCTTGCGGGTGGTGCCGGTGCCCTGCCAGTTCAGCGTCCAGCCGCCGGCCTGCTTGCCAACGTCATTGGCCCCGTCACCGGCCACCAGGATGCGTTGCTTCGGCGACAGCGGCAGCACACCGCCCTGGTTCTTCAGCAGTACCAGCGATTCGCGCACCGCCTGGCGTGCCACCTCACGATGCTCGGGCGCGCCGACCAGTGCGAACTGCCCACCGACCGCGCGCGACGACGGCTTACCCGCCTCGAACAGCCCCAGCCGCATCTTGACCCGCAGTATCCGCCGCACCGCATCGTCCAGACGCTGCTGGGAAATGCTGCCGTTCTTCACCGCGGCCAGCGTGGTGTCGTAGAAGCCCTTCCAGCTGTCCGACGCCATCGCCATGTCCAGGCCGGCGTTGATGGTGGCCGGGCAATCGGTGGTGGTGCAGCCCTTCACCTGCCCGTGGCCGTTCCAGTCGCCCACCACGAAGCCACCAAAGTTCATCCGCCCCTTCAGCGCCTCCGTCAGATACGGCCGGTGGCCATGCATCTTCTCGCCGTTGACGCTGTTGAAGGACGCCATGACGGTCTGTGCGCCCGCGGCGATGGCCGGCGGATACCCGGCCGCGTGGATGCGCACCAGGTCCGCCTCGCTGATCCGGGTATCGCCCTGATCCTTGCCATCGACCGTGCCGCCGTCGCCGAGGAAGTGCTTCACCGAGGCGATCACGTGGCGGCCATCAAGGAACGTGGGCGAGCCGACCTTGCCCTGCAGGCCCTCGACCATCGCGCCGGCATAGCTGGCCACCACGTCGGGCGATTCGGAATACCCCTCGTAGGTGCGCCCCCAGCGGTCGTCCTGCGGTACCGCCACGGTGGGCGCGAATGCCCACTCCATGCCGGTCGCACGGGTTTCCAGCGCGGTGATCTCACCGATCCGCTTGAGCAGCGCAGGGTTGCGTGTTGCCCCCAGGCCGATGTTGTGCGGGAACAACGTCGCGCCGATGATGTTGCTTTGCCCGTGCACGGCATCGATGCCGAACAGTACCGGAATCGCCTTGCCGCCCTGCGAGGTATCCATCGAGGCCTCGTAGAACGCATCGGCCAGGGCCAGCCATTCGGCAGGCGAGGCATCGTACCGGCCGCCGGGGTCGGAATTGCCCCCCGCCAGGATCGAGCCGAGCCGGTACCGGCGGAGATCATCCGGGGTGATGCTGGCGATGTCGCCCTGCACGAGCTGGCCCACCTTCTCCTCCACCGTCATGGTGGCCATCAGGTCGGCGATGCGCGTTTCCAGCGCAGGATCCTCGGGCAGTGGCCAGGCGACCTGTGGCCACGGATCCGGAGCGGCCGCCGCAGGGGCAACTGCCTTGTCATCGTTGCCGCAGGCAGCCAGCGCGAGCATCAGCGTGCCCAGCAGCAGGCCGCTGCGGACGCAGGTAAACCGTTGATTGGTCATCGCGTTCATCCTTCCATCTGCTCCAGTTCCTTGCCCTTGGTTTCGTGCACGTAGCGCAGCACGAAGAAGACCGAGATCACCGCCGACACCAGGTAGAGGCTGTACGTCGCGGCCAGCCCGATGGCGGCCAGCAGAATGGGGAACGTCACCGTGACGGCGAAGTTCGCGGTCCATTGCGCCGCACCGGCCACGGCCAGCGCCGACCCGCGTATCTGGTTGGGGAACATCTCGCCCAGCATCACCCACATCACCGGCCCCCAGGAGACGTTGAAGAACACCACGTAGGCATTGGCCGCCACCAGCGCCAGCGTGCCCATGCCCCCGGGAAGCTGCAGGCGGGAATCGACCAGCGAGCCACTGGCGAATGCCACCACCAGCAGTGCCAGCGACACCGCCATCCCGGCCGAGCCGACCCACAGCAGCGGCTTGCGTCCGATGCGGTCGATCAGCAGCACGGTGACGATGCACGCGCCGATGCTGAGCGAACCGGACAGCACATTGATCAGCAGCGCGTCGTTCTCGGAGAAGCCTACCGCCTGCCAGAGCACGGCGCCGTAGTAGAACACCACGTTGATGCCGACCAGCTGCTGGAAGATGGCCAGGCCGATGCCCACCCAGACAATCGGCCGAACCCTGCCGGTGGCCGTGCTGCGCAGGTCCGACAGCCGCGGACGGTGATGGTCGGTGGACAGCGAGGCGCCGATCTCGGCGAGCTTGGCCTGCGCCTCGGCACCGCCGAACAGCCGCGTCAACACCTGCAGCGCCTCGTCCGTGCGGCGTTTCACCACCAGGTAGCGCGGGCTTTCCGGGATGGTCAACAGCAGCGCCAGGAACAGCAGCGAGGGCACTGCCTGCATCCAGAACATCCAGCGCCACGCCGCATGCCCGCCCCACAACGGCTCGGTCGAGGCACCGGCCGAGGCCGCCAGGAGATAGTTGGACAGGAAGGCAACGGTGAGCCCGCTGATGATGGCGATCTGCTGGACCGTGGCGAGGCGGCCGCGGTAGCGCGCCGGCGCCACCTCGGCGATGTACGCCGGTGAAATCACACTGGCCGCACCCACCGCAAAGCCGCCCATCACCCGCGCGATGATGAACATGATCGACGAGGACGCCGCACCCGCGCCGATCGCCGACAGCAGGAACAGAACCGCCGAGACGATCAGCACGTTGCGGCGCCCCAGGCGGTCGGCCAGACGGCCGGCGCTGAAGGCACCGATGGCGCAGCCCAGCAGCATCGAGGCGATCTCGAACCCCTGCATCCACTCGCCGGACCGGAACGCCTGGTGCAGGCCGTCCTGCGTGCCATTGATGACGCCGCTGTCGAACCCGAACAGGAATCCGCCAATCGTCGCCACCACGCTGATCACCACAATCAGGCGGGTGTTCTCGCCGTCCCGCATTGCCTGTTTCATTGCCATTCCCCTCCCCGGTCCGGTGTCAGCGCAGCAGATGCTGGTTGAGCAGGTTCTCGTAGCGCTCCTGTTTGCCACTGATCTGCGCGGGCTCGCCGAGCGTGGTGGCCAGCGTCGCCAGGTCGGCCAGGCCGAGCGTGCCGTTCTCGAAGTCCCTGCCGGCGCCGCTGTCAAAGCTGGCATAGCGTTCCGTACGCCACTGCTCCCACGGCGAGTCGGTCAGCAGCGTGTGCGCCACCTCCAGGCCGCGGGCGAACGCGTCCATGCCGCCGATGTGGGCGATGAACAGATCTTCCAGGTCGGTCGACTCCCTGCGCAGCTTGGCGTCGAAATTCAGGCCGCCCTCCAGCCCGCCCTGCCGCAGCACGACCAGCATCGCGCCAACGGTGTCGTACAGGTCGGTCGGGAACTGGTCCGTGTCCCAGCCGTTCTGGCCGTTGCCGCGGTTGGCATCGATGCTGCCCAGCAGACCGTGGTCGGAGGCGACCTGCAGATCGTGTTCGAAGGTGTGGCCGGAAAGCGTGGCGTGGTTGGCCTCGATGTTGAGCTTGAAGTCCTTGTCCAGGCCATGCGCTTTCAGGAAGCCCGCCACGGTGGCGCTGTCGAAGTCGTACTGGTGCTTCATCGGTTCCATCGGCTTGGGCTCGATCAGGAAATTCCCCTTCAGCCCGATGCTGCGGCCGTAGTCCCGCGCCATCGTGAGGAACCGTGCGAGATGGTCGACCTCGCGCTTCATCTGCGTGTTCACCAGCGAGGCGTAGCCTTCGCGGCCACCCCAGAACACGTAATGTTCGCCGCCCAGCTCAACGGTCGCCTCGAGCGCCGCCTTCACCTGCACGGCGGCACGCGCCACCACGGCAAAATCGGGATTGGTGGCCGCACCATTCATGTAGCGCGGGTGCGAGAACAGATTGGCGGTCCCCCACAGCAGCTTGATGCCGGTCGCCTCCTGGCGCGCTTTGGCCAGGCCGACCATGTGCTTCAGGTTCTTCTCGTACTGGCCGACATCGTCGGCATCCGGCGCCAAGTCGATATCGTGGAAGCACCAGTACGGCACGCCCAGCTTGGTGAAGAATTCGAATGCGGCGTCCACCTTCGCTTCGGCGGTGGCCATCTGCGAGCCGGCCTCCCACGGGAAACGGCGGGTGCCTGGACCAAACGGATCATGCCCGGCGTTGCAGAAGGTGTGCCAGTAGCAGGCCGCGAAGCGCAGATGCTCCTGCATGGTCTTGCCACCGATTACCCGGTTCGCGTCGTAGACCTTGAACGCGAGGGGGTTGTCCGACCCCCGGCCTTCGAAGGGGATGCGGCCAATGCCGGGGAAGTATTCCGTGGCGCCGATGAAGGGCTGGTTGCTCATGGTGCGTCGTCCTGTCGTTGTGGGAGGTGTCGGCAAAGCGGGCGATCAACCGCGATACAGCGGCGTGATGGCATCGAGATGGCGTAGAAAACCGGCATAGGCGGCGGCATAGGCGCGCGTACGCGCCGGGTCCGGGTGGGCGGACTGCAGCGGATCAAGTGCAACGTGCCGGTCCGCGATCTCGGCGATGGTCGCGGCCTCGCCGCGCGCGTGGCCCAGCGCCCACAGGGCCTGCAATGCCGCACCGAACGCCGCGCCCTCGGATTGGGTCGGCACGTCCACCGGAAGGCCGAAGACATCGGCCACCAGTTGACGCCACTGCGCGCTGTTGCTGCCGCCGCCGGTCAGCACGATGCGTTCGAACTGCATGCCCGCGTGGACAAAGGCGTCGTAGCCAACCTTCAGGCTGTACGTCGCCCCTTCGACGGCCGCACGGTAGAAGTGCGCCGGGGTCATGTTGGTCGTGTCCATGCCCGCCAGTACCCCCTTGCCCAGCGGCAGGTCCGGCGTACGCTCGCCATTGAGGAAGGGCAGCATCACCAGGCCGTCGGCACCGGGCGATGTAGCGCGCAGGTGCCCGTCGGCATACCGGGTGCTGAAGCCGAACGCATCGGCGACCTGTTCGGTCACCACCGTGCAGTTCATCGTGCAGATCAGCGGCAGCCAGCCGCCGGTGGACGAGCAGAACGCGGCCCATCTCCCGTCCGGGTCGATCACGGGCGTGTCCGAGTAGGCGAACAGGGTGCCCGAGGTGCCCAGGCTCATCGCCAGGCGGCCGGGTACGACGCAGCCGGTACCGATCGCCGCCATCATGTTGTCGCCACCGCCAACGGCGACCTTCACCGTCGCGCGCAGCCCCAGTGCTGCCGCGACGGCCGGGTCGATGTCCAGCATCTCTTCGGGTGCGGCGATGCGCGGCAGGCACGCGGCAAGGTCCCGCTCGGGATCGGTCGCGCGCAGCAGGTCGGCCGACCAGGTGCGGGTGCGCACGTCCAGCCAGCCCGTGCCGGACGCATCCCCGTACTCGCAGAAGCGCTCGCCGGTCAACACGAAATTGAGGTAGTCGTGCGGCAGCAGAATGGTGGCAAGCCGCGCGTAGGCCTCGGGCCGGTGGGTCTTCGTCCACGGCAGCTTGGACGCGGTGTACCCGGTGAGGATCGGATTGCCTGCGAGCGCGATACTGCGGGCTGCGCCGCCCACCGCGTCCATGATCTGCACACACTCGGCCGACGTGCTGGTGTCGCACCAGAGTTTGGCCGGTGCCAGCACCTCCCCTGCCGCGTCGACCGCGACGAATCCGTGCTGTTGGCCGGACACCGCCAATGCGGTGATGCGCGAGCGCACCTTGGGTTCAATCGCATGGAAGCAGGCATGAAGTGCGGCGACCCAATCGGCCGGCTGCTGCTCACGGCTGCCATCGGCGGCGGACGTCAGGTCCAGCGGCGAGCTGGTGCTGGCAACGAGCCGACGCCCGGCAGGGTCGTACACCACGATCTTCAGACTCTGCGTCCCTGCGTCGATTCCGGCCACCAGATCCATGTACTGCACTCCCGTCCGTGATTGAAGTTAGCGCTACCATTTCCAGACAACAGCATGCCGCTGCGTTACGTCAGGGCTGGCACCCGTGGCCATACGTCCTGCGCCGCCTTGCAGTAGCGCTCGATGAAGGCGGCCTGCGACGGCATCGTCGCCACCGCCTGCTGCACCGGCTGCCGGATCCGCGCCAACAGCGTGCGCAGGTCCGCGTCACCGATGGCACGTGCCAGCGGGTGTGGCGGACCCGGCTGGATGCCCTGCCCCATCAGCACGCTGGTCCAGGAATCCACACGGAACAGCTCGCCGGGGTCCTGCCAGGCGTGTGCTCGTTCGCGCCAGGCACGCAGCCGGATCGCGAGCGACTCGGGCAGCGGCATCTCGCGGCACGCCTTCCACATCGGCTCGTCGCGCTGGTTGGCGTGGTAGTGCAGGATGATGAAATCCCGCACATGCTCCATCTCCTGGCGGCTGACGTCGTTGTACAGCGCCATCAGCGCCGGGCTGATGCCGTCGAACGGGAACAACTGGATCAGGCGCACCACGGCACTGATGGTCAGGTGGATGCTGGTCGATTCCAGCGGCTCGATGAAGCCACTGGCAAGCCCCAGCGCCACCACGTTCCGGTTCCATGCTTTCAGCCGGCGCCCGCTACGGAACGGCACCAGCCAGGGATCCCGCAGGGGCCGGCCCTCGACGTCACGCAGCAGCTTGGCCTGCGCCTCGTCATCGGACATGTGGCGGCTGGAGAACACCAGCCCGCAGCCCACCCGGTGCTGAAGCGCGATATGCCACCGCCAGCCGGCCTCGTGTGCGATCGCGCGGGTGTACGGCACCGGCGGCGAGACCGACTCGGTCTGCACCGCCACCGCGCGATCACTGGGCAACCAGTCGTGCCAGTCCTCGTAGCCGGTATGCAGGGTCTGTTCGGTCAACAGACCGCGGAAGCCGGTGCAGTCGATGAACAGGTCGCCCTCGATGACCTGCCCGTCCTCCAGCACCAGTGACGCAACGGAGCCGTCATCGGCATGTTGTCGCACTTCCCGGATCTTGCCCTCGACCCGCCGCAGGCCGTGCGCTTCGGCCCTGCGCCGAAGGAACTTCGCATAGAGGCCGGCGTCGAAGTGGTACGCATAGTTGAGCTGCGGCCGGGTGTCCAGCGAGAACTGGTCGCCGAGTGACGCGACACTCTCCAGGCAGAAATCGCCCAGCGCCGACGGCATGCCGCGGCGCAGGCTGTCCAGCCAGAAATGGTGGAACGGTGTTGCCCACGTTCCCTGCCCGATGGTGCCAAACGGATGGATGAAACGATCCCCGGGACGCCGCCAGTTCTCGAACGAGATCGAGAGCTTGAACGTGCCGGCAACGGCGCGCAGGAACTCCTGCTCATCGATCTGCAGAAAACGGTGGAAGGCGCGGATGGGCGGCACGGTCGACTCGCCGACGCCCACCGTACCGATCTGCTCGGATTCCACCAGGGTAATGTCCAGCTGATCGCGGAACTGGTGGGACAGCGCACACCCGGCCAGCCAGCCCGCCGTGCCACCCCCGGCGATGACGACCCTGCGGATACGTGCGTGTGTTGTGTCAGCAACGTTCAATGCGGTGCTCCCATCAGCGGTTGAGTCGAGACAGCAGCTGTGCGCGCGTGCGCCGCGCCTGCGTCTCGTCGAAGGGCGCCAGCTCGCCGCGGGCCGCTTCGGGCAGGTGCTGCCCTGCGCGGTCGCCTGGGCCGAATACGTAGTAATGGAAGATCGCCGACCAGGCCTGCTTCTCGCGTGCAGGCAGATCGCGCAGCGCCCACATCGCATGCTGGAGCGCCGGCAGCGGCGAGGACAGGAAACCGGGCGAGCTGCGCCACCAGTAGTTCACCAGCACGTTGAACGGCTCCAGGCTGCGCACGTGGTGCCACCACATGCTCGGGATGAAGATGGCGTCACCCGGCTCCAGCACAGCCGTCTGCGCGCTGGCGAGGGCATCACGGAAGCGCGGATGGCGCGCGAAATCCGGGCGCTCGAAATCCACCACGCTGATCACCTGGCCACCCGGCGTGGGTTCCAGCGGCCCGGGGTACAGGTTGTCGATCTGCTCCGGCGGAAAGAGCGTGAAGCGGCGCCGGCCGACTGCACAGCACGCGAGGTTGTCCGGCGTGTCGAAATGGCACGACGCCGTGACGCGGTTGCCCATCCAGATGCTGGCCGACGCCTCGATGCCCTGCCCCGCCAGGCCGGCATCGTTGGCCAGCGCGAACCCGGGAAGCGCCCGCTCGATCAGCAGCGAGGCGACATAGTACGTGGGCGGCCGGGGGTCCTCGAAGGTCGCGGCAATCCCGTCCAGCACCTGCGTCAGCAAGCCGCGCCGGACCTCCACGTTCAACTGCGTAAAGTCCTCGTTGTAGAACGGACGCCCTTCAATCTCCGGTCCGCCGAAGGAGTACGGCACCGGCACGCCCGCATCGAAACCGCGCAGATAGTCCAGCGCCTCGTGTGTGGAACGCAGCCCGGCCTGCACGATTTCCCAGTCACGCGCGATGCCACGCAGCACCACCGGCTCGCCGGCGGTCACCAGTGCCTCCAGCGGGAGCGCATCGGGCGCAAGACCGTCGAGGACGCGCATGGCAACGCCGTCAGGCATGGCTCAGTTCCTGCCTGCCGCCACGGCGGCATCCTGCATCCGCACGCGCCGCTGTTTCTCGGCGATCAGGCGCCGCATGTTGTGCAGCGACGCCAGCATCAGATATGCACCTTCCAGATAGCCGGCGCGGTTGAGGTCGGCGAGCGCGGGACCGTCCAGCTGCGCCAGGCGGTCACGGTCGATCGCGTGCAGGCCGTTGACGCCCACCCGATGATCGGCGTCGATGGTCACGTCGAGCGTGACCGGCTGGATGAGCCCGTACGTCTCGAGCATGGCAAACATGTGCGCGCCAACGGCATGGCCCTCGTGGATGCCGCGCAGCACGCCTGCGATATGGTCGAGATAGGGGCTGTTGCCGCCCTGCGGCAGGAACACCGGCTCACCCTGCAGCGCACTCACCCGAGGGTGATCGAGGTCGACGTGCAGCACCGCCTCCTGCGCAGGCGCGCCATCGATGCGCGTCTCCTGGAAGCCGATGAGGAACGGCCCCTTGGCTGCCGCCCCCGGCAGATAGGCCGCATTCCAGCGCCCGTCGTGCAGGAACAGATTCTCGTGCTGCTCGAACCCCAGCAGCGCAACGGACTGCCAGTCACCCGTCGCCGGGTCCTTGCGGAGAAAAATGGGATATTCCCGCTGCAGCTCGGCGAACTCGCTCGGGTAGGCCGGCACCATGCCCACCGCATCACCGAACTCGGCGCCGAAAGCGGTGGCCACGCGCAGGTCCCGGTGGGCGATGTTGTTGAGCATTTCGTAACGCGGCATGGTCTTGTCCAATCCCATCAGGAGCCTGGAACAGGTGCCGCTGCACAGGCAGCGGCACCCTTACGGTTCAGAACCTGTAACGCACGCCAAGCATGTAACGCGGACTCTGGTCGGCCAGCTTCACGATCATCTGCGACGTGCGCGAACGCCAGCGAACGTCCTCACCGGTCAGGTTGATCGCCTCCAGGCCGAACGACCAGTGATCATCCAGCTGGTAGTTCACGCTGAGATCCCACTGCTCGTACGCTTCCACGTAGTACGGATTCCGGCTCGCCCCCTGGTTGGCCAGGATCAGATACTGGTCACGCCAGTTCCACGCCAGGCGGACCGACCAGCCGTACTTCTCGTACATCAGCATCGCATTGGCCGTGTCGCTGAGTCCAGTCAGCGAGAACTGGTCGATGCCCGGGTCGCCGCCGTTGTTGAACCCCACATCGCCCTTGACGATGGTGTAGTTGGCGAGGACGCCAAACCCGGTGTCGCCGAAGAAGTACTGTCCCCCCAGCTCCCAACCGTGCAGCTTGGATTTGTTCTGGTTGATGGGGCGGTTGACGTTGAACTGGTACAGCGGGTCGGCGGCCGTTCCGTACAGATCGTAGGCAGCTTCGGTGGCCAGCACCTGTGCGTCGGTGCCGTTGTAGGCCCCCAGCCCGGCGGGGTTGTTGCGCAGCAGGGCCAGCGCAGTGAACAGCGAGGTGTCGTTGGCCGAGCAGGCGGCCGCATTGGCCGCCCCGACCTGCGCGATGCAGGCCCCGCTGGTCAGGAACGCCAGCGCCGCCTGCGCGTCCGGCCCGGAGCTCGGGTCGCGCAGGCCGTACAGGTTCTCCTGCACGACGGTGTTGCCGACGAAGTTGTCGACCTGCTTGTTCCAGAACGTCACCGACACATAGCTGGCATCGGCGAAGTACCATTCCAGCGCCAGGTCCAGGTTGTCCGATTCCAGAGGCTTCAGGGCCGGGTTCTGCGCGGTGCCGCTGGCCCGCGAGGACGGGTCGATCAGCACCGAACCGAACGGCTGCTGCGCCGTTGGACCCGCGTACAGATTGCCGATCGGCGCGCGGGCGATGCTCTTGCCGAACGACACGCGGCCCTTCAGGTCGTCCAGCAGGTCGATGCTGAAGTCCAGGTTGGGCAGAACGTAGTTGTAGCTGGTCTTCTCGGTGAAGGGCTGCTGCTCATCGGACAACAGCACGCGGAAGTCGTTGTTGGACTGCCACTGGATGGCCTCCGGAATGGCGATGATCGAGGTCGACACCACGTCGGTGGTTTCATAGCGCACCCCCAGCCGCGTGTTGGTGCGCAGGCCGCCCAGATCGCCGTCCAGCTCGACCTGGAAATACGCCGACCGGGTCTTTTCCTCCACCCTGTTGTCGGCAGCGAGCTGCGGACTCACCCCCAGGCTGGCGCCATAGTTGTCTGCCGCCCACTGCGCAATGCGGCCGGCATCGCCGCGCCAGGCAGTGAAGCTGTTGGCACTGTAGTCCTTGAACAGCCCGACGATGTTGACCGGCTGCAGCAGGTCCATCAACCCGTTTGCAACGTCCCCGTCAACGTTGGCCACACCCCAGTCGCCCAGGGTGTTGTAGTTCTCCGCGGCCTGGATGCGGTGGGTGGTCTGCTTGCTGGAGTCCACGCCAAACTGGAAGCGGCCCTTGTCGAAGCTCCACTCGCCGTCGACCCGGCCCTGCTTGATCTCGCTGACCTGGGTCTGCGAATTGATGCGCAGCACCTGCGAGCCGATCTCACCCGGCACGAAGCCCGGGTTGACCACGCCGTTGGTCTTGGCGATGGCGTCGGCCGTGCTCGGGTACCAGACCTGGGTGCCCACCGGCAGGCCGTTGTTGAAGATCATTTCCTGCACCCAGGACCCACCGCAATGCGGCCCGGTGGTGCAGTTGTTGGTGCCGGCGATGCTGCTGAAGATGGAGCCGCCGCCGGTCAGCGGATCGTTCGGACGGCTTTCGTTCTTCGAGTCGTGCGCATCGAAGCTGAGCTTGAAGCGGTCGGTGACGTTCCACACCGCGTTCAGGCCCAGCGAACCCAGCTTGTACTTCTGCATGCTGCGCTGCTGCTCGAGGCCGAAGTCCTTGGTGCCGGCGATCTCACGGATGTAGATCGGCGTGGCAACCGCCCCGCTGGTGTCGAAGGTGACGTCGGTGTAGTTGCTGTTCTGCAGCCACATGCCCTGTTCGCCACGATTCTCGGTGATCTCGTTGGTCGAATAGGTGTAGTCCAGGGTCAGCGTGACCGCGTCTGTCGGCGCGAACTGCAGCACCGCCTGGCCGTTGATGCGCTCACGCTCGAACTCGGAGAACGCATAGCGCAGGTCGTTGGGGCGCCCGTACAGCGCACCGATCGCCGGGGCGTTGACCACGGTCGGGTTGCCGGGCATCGTGCCGGTCCACGGCTGTATGTTCCAGTAGTTGTCGGTGGCCTGTACCGAACCGCCCTTGCGCTTCTGGTAGCTCGCACTCACGCCGACACCGAGGGTCCTGTCGGGGTTGGTGTAGCTGAAGATGCCAGACAGTTCCGGGGTCAGGTCGTTGTCGAACGGCTGGCTCCTGTCGGAGACGACTTTGGCGCCGGCACTGGCGACCACGCCTTCATGGTCGAACGGACGTGACGTCAGGATGTTGATGGTGGCGCCTATACCACCGCTGGGCACGTTCGCCTGGCTGGTCTTGTAGACCTCGATGCCATTGATCGCTTCTGCGGCAAGCTGGGCGAAGTTGAACGCGCGGGTGCCGCCGTCGACACCGCCGATCGCAACCTGCCCTGCCGCGCCGAAGGCATCGGCACCGGGCATCTGGCGACCGTTGAGCGTCACCATGTTGAACTGCGGGCCAAAGCCGCGCGCCGTGACCTGGGCGCCCTCACCATCACGGCGTTCGATGGAGATGCCGGTGATGCGCTGCAGGGACTCGGCCAGGTTGGTGTCGGGGAACTTGCCGATGTCCTCGGCACTGATCGCATCGACCACGCCGGCCGAGTCGCGCTTGATGTCCATCGCCTGGCTGAGGCTGTTGCGGATGCCGGTGACCTGCACGGCATCCAGCTGCGTCGGGCTTGGCTGTGCCTGCGACTGCGCGTTGGGCGCAGGCGTTGGCGCGTCCTGCGCGAATGCGGGATTGATGACCAGAACGCCACCTACAAAGGTAAACATGGCCCTGGATGTGAACTTCGCCAGCGTCCGGCTCATGAACGAGCCCTCCGGCCTGGGGTACGACGGAAAGCAGTAGCGCTCATGACTCTCCCCTCTGACATACGATCGAATGGATGTACCGCCCCTCCTGGGGGCACGTACGGGCGATGCCCGTCTTCCACACCGAACATCGCAGTGCGCGTTGCGCTCACTGCGACGCCAACTCGCTTGCAGGCTTGCCAGAACAGCCGCGTGGTAAAGGGGGGGTACCTGCTGGCCTTACTCCGGCCGAGTGGTAGCGCTACCATCACGTCACGGGCGCAGACTAATCATCCAGGGTTGCGCTTGTCATCATGCAGCGCAGCAAAGGAACCGATGCCGTGAAGAACAGCCATAAAGCGGTCCGTCGCAAGGCAAGCGCGGTCACCATCGATGACGTTGCGGCGCACGCCGGGGTCTCTGCGATGACCGTCTCACGCGTGATCCACGGCCATGCCGGCGTGCGCGAGGGCAACCGCGAGCGCGTCATGCGCAGCGTGCGCGAACTGGACTACCGCCCCAACCTCGCGGCGAGCGCCCTGGCCGCGGCGCAGCACACCTGCATCGCGCTGATCTATACCAATCCAAGCGCCAGCTACCTGCGCGAACTCCTGGTGGGCGCGCTGCGCGGCTCCACCCGTGCCGCGGCGCAGCTGGTGATCGCCACGTGGGATGACCTGGGGGCCCAGGCACGCCGCCACGCAGCACGGCAGCTCTCCGGCAGCGTGGCCGGCGTGATCCTGCCGCCGCCCCTGTGTGAATCGACGGCCATCGTCGATGAATTCCTTGCCGCGGGTGTCGCGGTGGTGTCCATTGCGTCGAGCCATTTCAGCGACAGGCTGTCCTGCGTGCGCATCGACGACCGCCAGGCAAGCCACGACGTGGTGTCGCACCTGATCGCCCACGGACATACCCGCATCGGCTACATCACGGGCGACCCGAACCAGACCGCCAGTGCGCACCGCTGGCAGGGCTATCGGGATGCGCTGGCCGACGCGGGCATCGGCTACGACGACGCACTCGTCCAGCCCGGCTACTTCACGTACCGCTCCGGCCTGGAGGCCGCCGAACGGCTGTTGAACGTGGACGCGCCGCCCAGTGCGATTTTCGCCAGCAACGATGACATGGCGTCGGCCGTGGTCTCAGTGGCGCATCGTCGCGGCCTGGTGGTACCGGGCGACCTCTCGGTAGTGGGGTTCGACGACACCTCCGCGTCAACGATGGTGTGGCCGGAGCTCACCACGGTGCATCAACCGGTCTCGGACATGGCCGACACCGCCATCGACATGCTGTTGCGCGAGATCCGCCATCCGGCCTCTCCGGCGCGCGGCACGGTAAACCATGTGCTTGCGCACCGGTTGATCACGCGCGCCTCCGTATCCGCACCCTGGTCAAGCCGCTGGAAGCCTGCCATCGCACGACCGTGACGCGTCACGCAGACGCCCGTGATGTGCACCCTGCTCCACCAGACCGCCATGCCTCTTAAAGGGACAGCCCAGCGGCCTTTTCCCGTGCAGCGATCCGCTCGACCAGCGTATCAACTGCCGCCTCCATCGCGCGCGCCGTCTGGTCGCCGCTCTGGTTGGTGATGACGAATACGCCAAGCTCGTACTTCGGCAGGATGTACACATAGCACTGCGATCGCGGCACGCCGCCATGATGCGCGTAGTAGACGCCCTTCAACCGGTCGCCGCTGACGATGTTCCAGAAATAGCCGATGCTGAACTCGGGATCGAACGCGACGAGCGGCCGATGCGATTCCGTCACCACGGGCCCGCCGGCCAGCTGGAACTCCAGGTACTTGACCATATCCGGCACGGTCGCCTTGACGTTCCCGGATGCGCCCCAGGGCAGTTTCGGCATCGGTGTGGTCGGCACCGGGTTGTCGCTGTGATAGCCCACCGCAAGCCGGGCGGCCTCGGCGTCGTCCAGCCGGATGCGGACGCCCGTCATGCCCGTCGAATCGCGCAGGAATCGACGCAGGAGCGACTCGTAGTCGCTCGTATAGGCGCGCTCCAGAATGTGCGCGGCAAGTTCCGTCCCGGCGCTCGAGTACGCGTATTCCTTCCCGGGCATGCGGGGAATGTCGACCGTGTGCAGGTCGTTGAGGAAGTCAGCTTTGCCGTAGTTCGCATAGAGGGCATTGAGGGCGCGTGGCGTACTGTGATCGGTGAAGTCCGCGAGCACCGTGTTCGCCTGCTCCGGCAGCATGTTCGGCAGGCCGCTCGTATGCGACAGCAGGTGGCGGATGCGGATGGGCTCGCCCTGGTACGCCAGGTTCGGATAGGCGCCGTCAAGATACATCCGGACGTCGTCGTCCAGACTCACCTTGCGCTCCAGGACCGCCTTGGCCATCAGCATTCCGGCCAGGGTCTTGCTCAGCGAGCCGATCTCGTAGAGGGTCGCATCGGTGGGCGCACCTGGCTGTCCTGCGACCATGTCGCCGCGATGCCGGATGAACGCCTCGCCCCGGTACACCACCGCGATCGAGGTCGAGTGGAGCAGCGGCTGCTCGATCAGCGTTGCGGTGACCTCATCGATGTCCGCCCCCAGGTCCTTCGCCGGGGGTTGTCTGCTGGTGCATCCTGCCGCGAGGAGCACGGCGGACGCTGCAAAGAGGTTCAACCACATCCTGTTTCGGGCGTTCAACAAAGCGTGCATGCGTCGGCTGGGAGGGCACTGTGGAGAGTGCGCCTACGATAGCCGAACATCCGCCGCTACGGCGGTGCGTCCCGCGCCGCCTTGGGCCGGTTCCACGGCCAGAATCCCTCCACCTCCAGCACCACCGACCAGCTCAGGAAGGTGCGGATGATCACCAGCAGGCCCAGCGAGAGAATCGCGCGCAGGGTGCTGTCCAGCGCGACGGTCCGCACGATATCGGCTGCCACCAGGATCTCCAGCCCCAGCAGCAGCGCCCGCCCCAGCCGGCGCCGATACTGCTCGTAGCTCTCGGCCCGGTCTTTGTGCTGCGCGGCCAGGGCCACCAGATAGACGGCGGTGGAGACCAGGATGGTGCCGAGGATCAGGGCGATGGCGAGCAGCTCGATGCCGAGCGCGGACCATTCCACCAGTTGGATCGCGGCTTCTTTGCTGAACATGTTCGCCTCATGGCTCGGGTAACCCTGCCAACCTACGCCGTCCCGGCCAGCAGTGAGGCCGGCCGCACCCTCCGGGCTGCGGGTGGGGTGGCACGCCTTACTCTGCCAACGCTATCGGGGCGGTGTGATGTCCAGTTCGCCCAGTTCGATCGTGACGTGATCGATCCGTCCGGTGAAGGCGAACGGCAGCGTGTAGGTGAAGTCGATCGGCGAGCCGACGTCGCAGCCGATGTCCAGACCTTCGCCCAGCGAGAACTGGATCGGAATGCTGCGCTCCACCCTGCCCTCGGCCACCGTGCTGCCATTGGCGCTGAGGGTGAAGGTGCCGCCCTTGCCCATGCCGCCGCCGTCGTACGCGAAGTCCACCACCAGGGTGGTGCTGCCGGCGGGCAGCGGGTCCCTGGCGGTGAACGTCGGGCGGTCGATGCTCAGGAAGTTGTAGACGAAGGTTGGCCGGCCATCGCGCAGGTAGAGGCCGTAGCCGCCCTCGAGGCCCCCGTGGGTGATGATCATGCCGTTGGCATTCTCCGCCGGCACATCGATCTGTGCGGTGATCGTCCACGACTTGTTGCACATCGGCGGTGATGCGGCATCGGGCAAGCCGATGATGCCCGGGTAGTAGGTCATCGTCCTGCGATGCCCGATCAGGCTGGGGCGGCCCATCAGCTCGGCGTTCATGCGGATGGTGGCGCGCCAGTCGAGTGGCAGCACGCTGTACTTGGCCGCTTCCACCCACCACAGGTCCTGCAGTTCGCGCAGTTTGTCCGGGTGCTCGGCAGCGAGGTCGTTGGCCTGGGAGAAATCCTCCGCCACGTTGTACAGCTCCCATACGGCCTTGTCCGGGTCCCATTCCTGCCGGTTCGGGTCCCACGGCACGAAGGACGGTGCCGAGGCCATCCAGCCATCATGGTAGAGGCCGCGATTGCAGCCCAGCTCGAAGTACTGCGTGCGCCGCGGGCCGGCCGCACCGGCGTCGTCGAACACATGCGCGAAGCTGGCGCCTTCGATCGGCTTCTGTGGGATGCCGTTCAACACGCTGGGTGCGGTGATGCCGCACAGCTCGTACAGCGTTGGCACGATGTCGATGGTGTGCAGGAACGCGTCGCGCAGGCCGCCTTTGTCCTTGATCCGCGCCGGCCAGGACATGATCAGCGGATTGCGGGTGCCGCCAAAGTGACTGGCCACCTGCTTGGTCCACTGGAACGGCGTGTTCATGGCGTGCGCCCAGGCCGAGGGGAAGTGGTTGAAGTGCTTCGGCCCGCCGAGCTCGTCGATGGCCTTGAGGTTGTCCTGCCAGTGTTCCGAGAACCCGTTGAAGAACAGGTTCTCGCACAGCGAGCCTTCCAGGCCGCCTTCGGCGCTGGCACCGTTGTCGCCGGCAATGAAGATGATCAGGGTGTTGTCCGCATCCGGAAGGGCCCGGCACGCCGCCACGATACGGCCCATCTCATGGTCGCAGTGCGCGCCGTAGGCAGCGAACACTTCCATCATGCGGGCGTACAACCGCTTCTGCTCGGCGTTGAGCGTGTCCCATGCCGGCAGGCCTTTGGAGCGTTCGGTGAGCGCGGTGTCGGCCGGCACCACGCCGAGCGTCTTCTGGCGTGCCAGGGTCGCCTCGCGGTACGCGTCCCAGCCATCATCGAACTGACCGTGGAACTTCGCGATCCAGTCGGTCGGCGTGTGGTGCGGGGCGTGCGTCGCTCCTGTGGCGACGTAGAGGAAATACGGGCGGTCCGGCGCGATCGCCTTGGCCTGGCGCACCCAGTCGATGGCCTTGTCGGCCAGGTCGGTGGTGAGGTGGTAGTCCGGGTCGGCGGATGCCGGCACCAGGTCGCGGTTCTGGTACAGGATCGGGTTCCAGTGGTTCATGTCCCCGCCCATGAACCCGTAGAAGTAGTCGAACCCCATGCCGTTGGGCCAGCGGTCGAACGGCCCGGCCGCGCTGGTTTCCCAAGTGGGCGTGTTGTGGTTCTTGCCGATCCACGCGGTCATGTAGCCGTTCTGGCGCAGCACTTCGCCCAGGGTGCCGCAGTTGCGCGGCAGGATGCAGGTATAGCCGTCGTAGCCGGTGGCCAGTTCGGTGATGCCGGCGAACGAGGTCGAATGGTGGTTGCGGCCGGTGATCAGCGCCGCCCGCGTCGGGCTGCACAGGGCCGTGGTGTGGAACCGGTTGAAACGCAGGCCCTCGGCCGCCAGGGTGTCCATCGTCGGCGACGGCACAGCGCCACCGAAGGTGCTGAACTGACCGAAGCCGGCATCGTCGATCAGGATCAGCAGGATGTTCGGCGCACCGTCGGGCGCCTTCACCGGCTGCGGGAACCGAGCCGGGTCCGAATCGAGATAGGTGCGCCCCACTTCGCCGGGGAAGTGGAAATCCGGGCGCGGCAGAATGTCGGGCGTGCGGGAAGGCGTGGACATGCCGGTCTCCAGGTGGGTGCGCCAGAGCCCACCCTATCCCCCACTTCCCTGCCCCACTACCGTAGTTTCACCACTGCCTGCTCGGTAAAACTGCGGGCCGCCTCAGCGGTTGGCCAGCGCGAAATCCAGCGCGGCGCACACCGCGGCCACCTGGGCGTCGTTGCACTGCGCCGGGGTGGTGAGCGGGCTGTCCGGGTAGACCTCGGTGGTGGTGGCAAAGCGCGCATCGGTGAAGCCGGCGCAGGCGCCGATCGACCGTGAGGGCCCCCACACCACGCCCGGGGACTGCAGCGGCATGCCGACCAGGTTGCCGTGTGCGTCGGCCTGGGCGATATGGGTGATGTTCTTCACGGCCGCGATCAGCGCCCGCTGGAACGCCGGCTCGGGATTCTCGCTGTTGCCGATCACATAGAAGCCATCCGGAATGGTCTCCGGCACCAGCATCTTGCCGTCGCGCGAGGCCAGCGCCGGGTCGAACTCGTTGGCGTCGCTGTCGGTGGTTTCATGCAGGTCCACGTGCACCAGCAGGGTGTCGCCACGCGCGGCGATCCAGCGCATCAGCGCACCGGCTTCCTCGGCGGTGTCGCCGGGGCGGAAGGCGCGGTTGGTGTCCAGCGCATCCGGGTTCCAGCGCTGGATGCGCTCATAGCCCCACGGGCTGACGCACGGTGCCACCAGCAGGTTGATGCGCCCGGCATAGTCGGCCGCCTTCTGTTCCAGGAACAGCAGCGCGCCATGCACGCCACTGGTTTCATAGCCATGCACGCCCCCGGTGATCAGCGCCGACGGCAGCGCCGGGTCCCAGTCGCTGCTGACCGCGGCGAACAACGGGTAATGATCCGGCGGGTAGTCCAGCTGACCGTACTGGACAATCTCGACGCGGTCGCCGAGGCGCTCCAGTGCCGCCACGACATCGTCGTGATAGCTGCGCTGGGGCTGCTGGCGCGCACGCCAGGCGGCGCGCTCGGCGTCGCCCCACGGCTGGCCGGGGGTCCCGATCGGATAGAAATGCGCGCTGCTCATCGAAGACTCCAGGACGTTGGACGCGCATTGTATCCGCGCACCGCGATCCACGGCGTGGCCGTGCCCGACGCCGCCCGACGCGGCAAAGGGCGGCGGCCACAAAAAAGGAGGCCGGTTGCCCGGCCTCCTCCTCTGTACTGCGCGATGGCACCCTACGCGACCTGCACTTCCTCATACCCATTGAAGCGCATGTCGCTGGAGGCGCGCCCCTGGGTCAGCGAGCGCAGGGCCGTGGTGTAGCCTGACAGCTTGGCCAGCGGTGCATACCCGAGCACCTCGACCTGGGCACCGTGGTCCTCGATGGACGCCACCCGCCCATTGCGGCGGTTGAGATCGCCCACCACGTCGCCGACGTTGGCCGACGGGGCATGGATGGCCACTTCCATGACCGGCTCCAGCAGGCGTGTGCCCGCCTTCGCCAGCGCTGCCTTGATCGCCTCGCTGCCGGCGCGATGGAACGCCATGTCCGAGGAGTCCTTGGCATGGGTCTGACCGTCGGTCAGGGTCACATCGAGCCCCACCACCGGATGCCCACGCGGGCCCTCTTCAAGCGCCGCACGGACGCCCTTCTCCACCGCCGCCACAAACGCCTTCGGGATCACGCCGCCGACCGTCCGGTCGATGAAGCGGATCTCGCCGCCGTCGGTGGGCGCCACGTCGATCAGCACCCGCGCGAACTGGCCCTGGCCGCCGGTCTGCTTGGCGACCTTGCCTTCCACGCCCTGCACCGCCTGTGCGGGGGTCTCCTGGTACGCCACGCGTGGCGCCCCGGTCCGTACCGGCACGTTCCACTCGCTGCGCAGCCGCTCAACCATCACTTCCAGGTGCAGCTCGCCCATGCCCCAGATCAGGGTTTCCCCGGTCACCGCGTCGGTGGAGACGTGGAACGAGGGATCCTCCTGCGCCAGGCTCGACAGGCCCTGGCTCATCCGGATCAGGTCGGACGCCTTGTCCGCATTCAACCGCCAGGCCAGGACCGCGTGCTGGGCCTGGATGGCGTCGAGCAGCAACGGCGCGGACGGGGCGCTGAGCGTTTCGCCGCTCACCGCATCCTTCCACCCGATCACCGCGACGATGTCGCCCGCCACGGCTTCCTTGATGTCGTGGGTCTGGTCGGCCTGCACACGCACCAGCCGGCCAATCCGCCGCCCCTGCGCATGCTGCGAACTGGCCACGGTGTCGCCCACCTTCACGGTGCCCGAGTACAGCCGGATGAAGCTCAACGCCCCGTGGTTCTGGTGCGTGATCTTGAACAGCAGCGCCGCCAACGGGCCGTTCGGGTCCGGCGGCAACAGCACCTCGCTGTCACCGCGCATGGCCACCACCGGCGGGCGGTCCAGCGGCGACGGAAGGAAGTCGACGACCGCATCCAGCAGCGTATCGATGCCCTTGCTCTTGAACGCCGCACCGGCCAGCACCGGCACGCCGGCGCCGGCCAGCGTGGCCCGGCGCAGGGCCGCTCGCAGCTGCGCATCGTCGACCTCGCGGCCTTCCAGCCAGGCTTCGCCGAGGGCGTCATCGTGGTCGGCAACCGCTTCAATCAACTGCAGCCGGCGAGGCTGCCACCGCGCGATCTGCTCGGCAGTCCAGGCAGTGCGCACGGGCGTGCCGGTGTCGTCCCATTCGACGATCTCACGGGCAATCAGGTCCACCCAGCCGTGGAACCGGCTTTCCACGCCCAGCGGCCAGCCGATCGCCCACGGACGCGCCTGCAGCTTGTCCTGCAGCTGCGCCAGCACGCGCTCGAAGGACGCACCGATGCGGTCCATCTTGTTGACGAACGCAATCAACGGCACCCCATGACGGCGCGCCTGGTGCCACACGGTCTCGGACTGCGGCTGCACGCCATCCACGGCGGAGAACACGGCCACGGCGCCGTCGAGCACGCGCAGCGAGCGCTCCACTTCGATGGCGAAATCGATATGGCCGGGCGTGTCGATCAGGGTCAGGCGATGGTCGCCCTCGCCGCGTGGCGACCAGTGCGCCTGCACGGCGGCCGCGCCGATGGTGATGCCGCGCTCGCGCTCGATCGCCGAGAAATCGGTGGTGGCGGCGCCGTCATGGACTTCGCCGACGCGGCGGATCTCGCCGGTTTTCCACAGCAGGCGTTCGGTAAGCGTGGTTTTGCCGGCGTCGATGTGGGCAATGATGCCCAGGTTGCGCCAGTGGGACAGGGAATGGGTGTTCATGGTGTGTGCTCTCGTCGCCAACATCGGGGAGCCGCACGCCGCCGTTGGCTAACGGGCGTGCGGCCAGGTTTGGGGCTCGGCGGTCTGGTGCATGGCACGTTCTCCTTTGCATCGGTTGTGTAACGCGGAAACGAAAAGAGCGCCCGGTGGGCGCTCTGTCTGGGGGTCTTCAGGTGACCGGAAACCGGTCAGCCGCCTGATGAGCCGCAGGGCAGACGCGCCCGTCCCGCGCTTTCGCGGGTCTGGGTAAAAAACGTCAGGAGCGGCATCGAAGTCATGGCGGCGGGTTCAGTGTGTGGGCGCATTGTAGGCCTCTGATCGCGACGCGCAAGTGAGTTTTACCAACACTGACGGAACAATGAGTGCAGAGAAGCGAAGGCACTGCTCCGCATGGAACAAACCAAGCCCATTCCGGTCCGCATATGCGAATGTGTCGCAATTGCATATATTCGCCAACAACCTAAAATGGCGGGGCAACCGCGTCATCCGACGACGGTATCGACGCTGGTGGCGGCCGCAGGCCGTGCGCGTATGGCCAGCGCCTGCGCCCCCTCCTTCCGTGTCCCGAGCTCTGTCCATGTCCCCCACCCCCTTCCCGTCCCGCAGGCTGCGTCCCGACCTGCTCGCCCTTGCCTGTGTGCTTGTCTGCCTGCCCGTCGCCTCGGCCCTGGCGCAGAGCGCCACCGATCTCGATGCCGTACGGGTCAATGCCTACCGTGCTGCCAACAGCACCAGCGGCGCCACCAAGACCAGCACCTCCATTGCCGAAACACCGCAGTCGGTGTCGGTGATCGAGCGCGCCGAACTGGATGCGCGCGGCGTGCAGTCGCTCAACGATGCGATGCGCTATGTGGCCGGTGTCAGCCTCGAAAGCAGCGGTATCGACAACCGTGTCGACGATTTCCGCATCCGCGGGTTCGACGCCGGCAGCTGGGCCAACAACGTCACCCTCGATGGCATGCGCGCGCCACAGGGCAGCCAGTGGAACCGCAGCATGTTCGACAGCTGGAACCTGGAGCGCGTTGAAGTGCTCAAGGGCCCCTCGGCCGTGATGTACGGCCAGGTGGCGCCGGGCGGCATGGTCAACCAGGTCAGCAAGACCCCCACCCCCGACCAGACACAGCAGCTGCGCCTCGGGCTGGATGCCAACGGCCAGTACAGCGCCGCCTTCGACGTGGGCACCGGCAGCACCGACAACGATCACCTGGTCCGCCTGGTGGGCCTGTACCGCGATGGCGATACGCAGATCAAGCACACCGCACAGGAGCACTGGTTCCTGGCGCCCAGCTACACCTGGCAGATCGCCGAGCGCACCCGGCTGACCCTGCTCGGCATGTACCAGAAGGACGACGGCGGCTCGACCTACCAGTTCCTGCCGATGGCCGGCACGCTCAACGCGACGCCCTACGGCCACATGAAGAACAGCACCTTCATTGGCGAGCCTGGCTGGAACACCTTTGACCGCACGCTGTGGACGGCCGGCTGGATGTTCGAGCACCAGTTCAACGACCACATCACGCTGAGCCAGAGCGCGCGCCGCACCCATGTCGATTCGCTGTATCGGGGCGTGGTCACCTTCGGTGCGCTCAATGCCGATGGGCGCACGCAGAACCGCCGCGGTGTACAGGGCACCGGCGATTCCGACGGCGACACCTTCGACACGCGCCTGCAGGCCCGCTTCGCCACCGGCGCCGTGGACCATACCGTGCTGCTGGGCTGGGACTGGCAGCGTGCGGACTGGGAAGGCGTGCGCACCGCGATGACCAGCCCGCGCGCCATCGACATCTTCAACCCGGTGTATTCCGCCTACGCGCCGACGGCCACCACCGAAACCCCCACCGCCGGCGTCAACCGCCAGAGCGGTGTGTACCTGCAGGACCAGATGGCGCTGGGCAACTGGCGTCTGACATTGGGCGGCCGCTACGACTGGACCAAGGACGACTCCACCAGCGCCAACCGCAACATCGCCACCGGCATCTCCCAGCCCGGCGGGCGCAACGTGATCAAGAGCGAGGCCTTCACCGGCCGTGCCGGCGTGCTGTATGTGTTTGAGAACGGCCTGACGCCGTACGTCAGCTATGCCGAGTCCTTCCAGCCGTCGACCAAGTCGCCGCTGGACAGCTTCACGCATACCGCATTCGAACCGGTGACCGGTTCGCAGTGGGAGGCGGGGGTGAAGTACCAGCCGGCGACCGTGGATGGCCTGGTGACGCTGTCGGTGTATGACCTGCGCCAGCAGAACATGATCGTCGACGATCCAATTGCCAGCCACCGCAACTGCGGCGCTACCGGCACCGCGACCTGCTCCATCCAGGGCGACGAGGGCCGCGTGCGCGGCATCGAGCTGGAGGGCCGCATCACCCCGATCGAGGGCTTCAGCCTGATCGGTGCCGCGTCGCGCATGGACTCGGAGATGATCCGTTCGGCGCCGTACAAGGGCAACCAGTTGGCGATGGTGCCGGACTACACCGCCTCGTTCTGGGCCGACTACACGTTCCAGGGTGGCGCGCTGGCCGGGCTGAGCCTGGCGGCGGGCGCGCGCTACAACGGCACCAGCTACGGCGACAGCGCCAATCTGTACCGCATTCCGTCGTACACGCTGTTCGATGCGGCGATCCGTTACGACCTCGGCCAGCTTGGCAGCACCCGCGTGCTGCTCGCGCTCAACGCAAGCAATCTGGCCGACAAGCGCTTCGTGTCCACGTGCACCGGCGTGTCGTCGTGCTACTACGGCAGCGGCCGCAGCGTGATGGCGACAGCGACCTTCGGTTGGTAACCGCAACGCCGGTAGAGCCGACCGTTGGTCGGCTGCATTGGATGGTGAAGGCGCATGGCGACCGCAGCCCCGTAGAGCCGACCTCTGGTCGGCTGCATTGGACGGTGATGGTGCGTCGGTGGCCGCAGCCGGGCAGAGCCCGGCTCTACGGGAATGTTGACGCCGCGCGGGTAGAGCCGACCGTTGGTCGGCTGCCTTGGACGGTGATGGTGCGTCGGTGGCCACAGCCGGGCAGAGCCCGGCTCTACGGGAATGTTGACGCCGCACGGGTAGAGCCGACCGTTGGTCGGCTGCATTTTGGACGGTGATGGTGCGTCGGTGGCCGCAGCCGGGCAGAGCCCGGCTCTAC
>NZ_JBMOWY010000027.1:0-44535 GCF_049310345.1 Stenotrophomonas sp. GZD-301
GGGTACGGGACCGTAGAAAACATGGATGTTTTCTACGAGCCCCCAAGGATGGGTTTACGGCGTGTCCCGTACCCCCGCACCCGGCGGCCCTCAGACGGTGGGGCGGTGGCCTTGGGAGCAGCCTGCGACACGCCATACGTGTCTGTGCGTCGACCGGGTATGCTTCGGTCGTATGCCTTACCCGGACTTTCCATGAGCGACACCCCCCGCATCGCTTTTCTGGCCAGCAGCACCGAGCCCGCGCAGCAGGCCCTGGCGCTGATGCTGGCCCGCCACGGCGCATGCCCGCCCGAGGAGGCCGATGTCCTGTGCCCGCTGGGCGGTGACGGCTTCCTGCTGCAGACCCTGCATCGCCACGGCGCGCTGGGCAAGCCGGTGTTCGGCATGAAGCTGGGCACCGTGGGATTTCTGATGAACCAGTTCCGTGACGACGACCTGCCGGCGCGGCTGGCGGCCGCCGAGCCGGCCAACCTGCGGCCGCTGGAGATGCTGGCGTTGACCGAATCGGGAACGACCACCGGCTCGCTGGCCTATAACGACGTCTCCCTGCTGCGCCAGACCCGCCAGGCCGCGCATATCGGCATCGATCTCAATGGCCAGGAGCGGGTTGCCGAGCTGATCGGCGACGGGGTTCTGGTGGCCACGCCCGCTGGCAGCACCGCCTACAACTATTCCGCGCATGGCCCGATCCTGCCGCTGGGCTCGCATACCATCGCGCTGACGCCATTGGCGCCGTACCGCCCGCGCCGCTGGCGCGGGGCGATCCTCAAAGCCGATACCGAAGTCCGTTTCCGGGTGCTGGACCCCTACAAGCGCCCGGTCAGCGTCACCGCCGATTCGCATGAGACCCGCGACGTGGTCGAGGTGACCATCCGTGAGTCGCGCGAGCGCCGGGTGACGATGCTGTTTGACCCGGAACACAATCTGGAAGACCGGATCCTCAGCGAACAGTTCATGTTTTGACGGACAATAGCTGGCCGGCCGACCTGGCCGCATTGGATGGCTGACCGACATGGGCGACAACACCCCCCGCTTGCTGACCGTGGCCGTGACCTCGCGCGCCCTGTTCGACCTGGAAGAGGGTCACGCGCTGTTCGAGGCGGAAGGCGTGGATGCCTACGCCGAATACCAGCGCAAGCATGAGGACGATGTGCTGCGCCCCGGCGTGGCCTTCCCGGTGGTACGCAAGCTGCTGGCGCTCAATCAGGGCCAGTCGCCGGAGTCGCCGCGGGTGGAAGTGATCCTGCTGTCGCGCAACTCGGCCGATACCGGGCTGCGCATTTTCAATTCGATCCAGCACTACGGGCTGGGCATCATCCGGGCCACGTTCACCGCCGGCGAGCCGACATGGCCGTACGTGAAGCCGTTCGGCACCGACCTGTTCCTGTCGGCCAACCCCGAGTCGGTGCGGCGGGCGCTGCTGCACGGCATCGCCGCCGCCACGATCCTGCCCAAGCCACCGGGCGAGACCATCGCCGCCGCCGAGCAGCTCGATCTGGGCCGTCCTGCCGGGCAGCTGCGCATCGCCTTCGATGGCGATGCGGTGATCTTCGGCGATGAAAGCGAGCGCATTTCGCGCGAGCAGGGGGTGGAAGCCTTCGGCCGGCATGAGCGCGAGAATGCGCGCGAGCCGCTGAGCGGTGGCCCGTTCCGCAACTTCCTGTCGGCGCTGCACACCCTTCAGGCGGTGTTCCCGGCCGGCGAAGACGCGCCGATCCGCACCGCGCTGGTCACCGCGCGATCCGCGCCGGCGCATGAGCGGGTGATCCGCACCCTGCGCGAGTGGGGCGTGCGCCTGGACGAAGCGCTGTTCCTGGGCGGGCGGCACAAGGGCCCGTTCCTGGAAGCGTTCGGCGCGGATATCTTCTTCGATGATTCGCAGCACAACATCGACAGCGCCCGCCAGCACCAGAGCGTGGCCGCCGGCCATGTGCCGCATGGCGTCGCCAACGACTGAGCAGTCACTGCAGCGGCAGCACGATGTTGACCAGCTTCCAGCGCAGTCCCTGACGCTGCAGCACGAACACCACCGGCGCGCCGTCCGGCGTGCGCGTGGTGGCGGTGAAGCGCGACAGCGATTCAAAGTGGTGTTCGGCGTGCTGCAGCGGGCGCGCGGCGCGCGGCGCGGCGTAGGCGTCGTCGCGTTCCAGATCGTTGCTGGCGCGTTTCCACAGCGTGTGGCCCTCCAGCAGGGCGCCGATCCCGGTCGGGGTCACCATCGCATCCACGGCCGTGCCGGTGAGCGTCTGGCTGGCTGACAGCAGCAGCGCGCCGACCATGTTCGACTGTACGTCCGGCCCGGCGCGCCGCACGACATAGTCGTTGAGCTGTGCGCGCAGATTCGCGCGCAGCAGCGGGAAGTCCACGTAGCGGTCGAGCCGTGCGGTGTCGCGGGTTTCGATGGCCTGCGCCAGGCCACGCACGGCCAGGTAGGGACCACTGAACCAGGCGCCAGCCAGCAGCACCACGATGGCGAGCAGCAGCCAGGGAAGTTTCTTCATGCGGCGGGGTACCTCCAGGAAAACGGGAAAAGCTTGCCGCAGTCCGTGTCGGTTGACGTGAAGGCTACTGGCTCGGCGACGCGCCGGTCCGCTGGAAGGTGGTCACCAGCCGCTCGCGCTCCGGCGGCGTCAGTCCGTCCACGCGCGTGTCGAGCACCTGGTCCAGACTGGCGATCCGGGTGGTGCCGAGCACGCCGCTGGCGACGGCGGGGTTCTGCAGGACGTAGGCGAACGCGGTCTGCGCCGGTGCCTGCGAGTCAACGCCGGCGATCGTGCGCTGCATCGCCTTGGCGCTGCGCATCAACGCGCGACTGGAGGGCTTCAGCCAGGCCCGCGCCAGGTACCACGCATCGGCCAGCCGCGGCACGCGCGGCCGGGCCGGAAGCAGGTGACCCTGGGCCAGGACGGTGCCGGCGAGCACGCCGATGCCGGCGGCGTGCATGGCGGCGATGAGCGGTTCGCGGTCCTGCTGCAGGGCGTTGTAGTCGATCAGGGCAACGTCGAACGGACCGCGGCGCTCGGCCAGGTGCCGCATCACCGCGCCGGTGTGGGTATTGATGCCAAGCAGGCGGAACATGCCGCTGCGCCGCATGCGCTCCAGCGCGGTCAGCAGTTCATCGCTTATCTGCTCCAGGCCGATGCCGTGCAGCTGGAATATGTCGAGGTGGTCGCAGTGCAGGTTGCGCAGCGAGGCCGCGCAGCTGCGTTCGATGGCCGCGGGGGAGAAATCGCGCTGCTCGGCACCGCTGATGCCGGCCTGGCCGGTCAGGGTGCCGGCCTTGCTGGATATCACCAGGCCATCGCGCGGATGCGTGGCAAAGGCGCGCTGCAGGATCCGGCCCAGCCGCGGTTCGGCGTTGAAGGCCGCGTAGTTGTGGCCGGTGTCGAACAGGGTGACCCCGCGCTCCAGGGCGCGGCGCACGATGCGTTCGGCCTCGGCTTCGGGGAAGCGCCGGTTGCCCCAGAACCCCGAGCAGCCCAGGCCGATCTGCGAGACCTGCAGCCCGCTGCTGCCCAGCGCGCGGTAGGTCATCGGCGGTGCGGCCGGGTGGCCCATCGTGCTCAGAACTCCAGATCCAGTGCGGCGCAGAGGTAGTCCACGAACGGCCCCAGCGTGGCCAGGTCGGCGGCGATGGTCTGGCGCAGGCGCGGGCCGGTCATGGTGGCGTCGTCCAGCGCGCGCCAGAACACCCAGTTGCGGTGCTTGAGATCGTCGATGAACTCGAAGTCGGCGTCGAAGCCGCGCGGTGCGCGCACCAGCTTCTCGCTTTCCTCGAAATCGAATTTCTTCCGCAGCGCCGGCGCGTGCGCGGCGGCCTTCCAGCTGCCGGGGTTGTCGACGATGAAGTGCCGCACCTTGCGCTGCGTGGCCGGTTCGGGGTGCCACAGGCCCGCGCCGACGAAGCTCTCGCCGGGCTGCAGGTGGATGTAGAACGACGGTGCCGGCACCTGCTTGCGGCGCTCATGGAACAGGCGGGCACCCTGCCAGGTCTTGTACGGCGACTTGTCGTTGGAGAAGCGCGCGTCGCGGTAGATGCGGAACAGCGACCCGCCCACGCCGCGCGGATCGGCGCGGAAATGGTCGCTGACCGTGGCCAGGTCGGGCTGCAGGTCGGCAATCAGGCGCAGGAACGGCTGCCGCACATGCTCTTCGTACTGCGGCTTGTGTTCGTTGAACCAGCCCTTGTCGTTGTTGCGCGCCAGACCCCGCAGGAAGGTCATGCTTTTGGGACTGAAATAGCTGCTCACAGGCTCTGCTCCAGTTGGGTGCCCCAATCACCGAGCTGCGCCAGCAGGGCGAGCTTGGCAGGATCGGCGGCATGTTCGATGGCCAGGGCGTCCAGCTGCGCACGGAACTCGGGCAGGGTCTGTTCGCCCAGCGCGGCGTCGCCCAGCAGGCGCTGCCGCCGGTAGTCGTTCCAGCGCCCGCGCTCGGTGGCATCGAGCGTCTGCGGGTGGTTGCGCGCACGGTAGCGGAACAGCAGCTCGGGCATGCGCGGGTCTTTCAGCCGCTCGGCGAAACCGGCCAGCTCGGACGGTGGGCTGGTGCGCAGGCGGGTCATGAGGGCCTTGTCGCCGTCGGCGAGGAAACCGTCGTACAGCGAGGCATCCACATCGCTGACCGTGGCCGTGCGCTCGCCGCCGTACACCTGCCTGACCTTCTCGACCAGCGCCGGACCGGCCTCGCGGACCCGCGCGGCGTTGGCGTCCACCGCGGCCGCATCGATGCCCAGGCGGGCATGGTCGGCCGGGCGCAGGTGGTTCCATGCGACCAGGGCCGGCACCTTGTTCAGGTGCACTTCCTTGAGCGGCACGCGCTGCTCGCCCTCGGCCAGGTCCGCCGCCCGCGTATACAGGCGGGCGGCCAGGGTGTCGGCCGGCAGCGCGAGCAGGCCGTCGATGTCGCCTTCCAGATCCAGCGCGATGATCCGGTTGTTGATGTACGGATGCCGCGCGATGGGCAGCACCGGCGCGGCGCACATGCGCTGGGCGGGGTAGCGCATGGACACGTGCAGCACCGGCTGCAGCGCGTCCACGTCGAGGAGGCCGGCGACGAAGCGCTTGTCGCGCAGCTTCAGCGCGTACTCCCACAGCCGCGGCTGCGACTGCTTGAACAGCCGCGCCATGCCGATGGTGGCGTGCACGTCCGACAGCGCCTCGTGCGCATCGCCTTGGCGGACGTCATTGGCCAGCGCCAGGTGTTCGAGTTTGAACGAGGTGGCGCCGTCTTCGCGTTGCGGCCACACAATGCCGTCGGGGCGCAGCGCGTGCACCAGCCGCAGCATGTCCAGCAGGTCCCAGCGCGAGTTGCCGTTGCGCCACTCGCGCTCGTAAGGATCGTAGAAGTTGCGGAACAGGCCGTGGCGGACGAACTCGTCGTCGAAGCGCAGCGTGTTGTAGCCCAGCGTGCAGGTGCCGGGGCGCGCCATCAGGTCGTTGATCCGGGAGAACGCCTCGGCCTCGCTGACGCCTTCGGTCAGTGCGTGCTGCGGGGTGATGCCGGTGATCAGGGTGGCGACGGGCGAGGGCAGCAGGTCGTCGGCCGGCTTGACGTAGAAGCTCACCGGTTCGTCGATGATGCGCAGGTCGGGATCGGTGCGGATCGCGGCGAACTGTGCGATGCGCGTGCGACGCGGGTCCTGGCCAAAGGTTTCCAGGTCGTAGAACAGGAAGCTGTCGGCAGCCATCAGTGCGCGCCCTCCAGCACCGGCAGCTGCGCATGCACGACGCGCTCCAGTGCGTTCCAGTCGACGTGGGCCAGGCTGTCGTGGCCGGCGGTGGCATCCTCGAGGATGCGCCGTTGCAGGTCGGTGCGCGCCAGGGCGACCGCATAGGGCGTGTGCAGGAAGGTCACCATCGTGTAATGCGGCACGAAGCGCGTCGGCCAGCGGGCCTGCAGGGCCTGTTCGAGCTCGCGCTGCAGCAGGAACGCCGGGTCGGCGACGCGGTCACGCATTTCCAGGTAGTTCTCCAGCGCCATCTGCTGGATCGCCTCGGCGTTGGGCTTGCGGTCGCGCTCGAAGGCGGCGAACGCCTCGGCGAGGGTGTCCTGCTCGAGCAGGTGTCCGGCAAGGGCAACGCAGTCTTCGAAGGCGCAGTTCATGCCCTGGCCGTGGAAGGGCACCATCGCATGGGCGGCATCGCCGAGCAGCACGGCGCGGCCCTGCAGGTGCCAGTGCGTGAGGTGCAGCGTGCCGAGCAGGCCGGGAGGATGCTCTTCCCAGTCGCGGCGCAGGTTCGGAATCAGCGCCAGCGCGTCGGGGAAGTCGCGTGCGAACAGTGCTTCAGCCTGGGCACCGGTGGTGGTGGTGGCGAAACTGGGGTCGCCGGTGTTGGGCAGGAACAGGGTGACGGTGAAGGTGCCTTCGTCGTTGGGCAGGGCGATGCACATGTAGTGGCCGCGCGGCCAGATGTGCAGGGCGTTGGCCTCGATGCGGAAGCTGCCGTCCGGGCCCGGCGGAATCTCCAGTTCCTTGTAGGAGTGGTCGAGGAACTCGATGCGCTCGTCCAGCGGCTGCTTGCGGTTCATCGCCGCGCGCAGGGCCGAGCCGGCGCCGTCGGCACCGATCAGGGTGTCGAAGCGGATATCGTGCGGCTGGTCATCGCGATCGTCGATGAAGCGCGCGTAGCCGGCGTCGAAGTCCACGGTATGCAGGCGGCGGTGGAAGTGCACGCACGCACCGGCGTCTTCGGCCAGCTGCAGCAGGGTGGTGTTGAGGTCCTTGCGATGGATGGACCAGATCACTTCGCTGTCGTCGCGCCCGTAGCGCTGCAACTGCGGTGCGCCGTCGCGCGGATGGATCATGCGCCCGCGCATCATCACGGCCTTGGCCATCACCGCGTCCTCGACGCCGGCCTGGCGCAGGGCGTTGCGGCCGCGTTCGGCGAGGGCGAGGTTGATCGAGCGGCCGGACTCGTAGTCGCTGATGCGCGGGTCGCCGCGGCGCTCGTACAGGGTGATCCGCCAGCCTTGGCGCGACAGCAGGATGGCCAGCAGGGAACCAGCCAGGCCAGCGCCGATGATGCTCAGCGAGCGGGAGGGGGGTGCGATCAAGACGGTGTCCTTAGAGGCCGGCCCAGGCTTCCACTTCTTCGACGAAGTGGTGCAGGTCGAGGTAGCGGTTGTACAGCGGGGTGGGCGAGATGCGGATGACGTCGGGCTCGCGCCAGTCGCCGAGGACGCCGACGGTCTGCAGGTACTCGAACAGGCTGCGGCCACGCTCGCGGCCGCCGGCCACGCGCAGGGAAAGCTGGCAGCCGCGACGCTCGGGGTCGGCGGGTGTCAGTACCTGCAGCACGCTGGGCAAGCGCGCACGGACGAGGGCGTCGAGCATGCCGGTCAGGCGCAGCGATTTGGTGCGCATGGCGTCGATGCCGCCGGCCTTGTCGACGATGTCGAGGGAGGCGCGCAGGGGGGCGAGGCCGAGCACAGGGGGATTGCTGAGCTGCCAGCCCTCGGCGCCGACGGCCGGCACGAACTGGGGGGCCATTTTGAAGCGGGTGGCCTCTTCATGGCCCCACCAGCCGGCGAAGCGCGGCAGGGTGGTGTCGCGGTGGTGGCGTTCGTGGACGAAGCAGCCGGCCACGGCGCCCGGACCGGCGTTGAGGTACTTGTAGTGGCACCACACGGCAAAGTCGGGAGCGATGTCGTGCAGCTGCAGCGGGACGTTGCCGACCGAGTGGGCCAGGTCGAAGCCAACGCGCGCACCCTGCAGGCGTGCCATGCGGGTGATGGCATCGAGGTCGAAGACCTGGCCGCTGCGGTACTGCACGCCGGGCCAGAGGACGAGGGCGAGGCGGGGGCCGTGTTCGACGATGGCGCGCTCGATGGCCTGCATCGACAGGGTGCCGTTGGGTTCGTCGGGCTGCACTTCGACCAGGTCGGTGGCCGGATCGAAGCCGTGGAAGCGGATCTGCGATTCGACGGCGTGGCGGTCGGTGGGGAACGCGCCGGCTTCGATGAGGATGACGGGGCGCTCGGCAGTCGGCCGGTAGAAGCTGACCATCATCAGGTGCAGGTTCACGCTCAGGGTGTTCATGGCGACCACTTCGCTGGGCAGGGCGCCGACGACGCGGGCAAGCTGCTCGCTGACCAGACGGTGATAGCGCAGCCACTGGGTGTCGCCGGTGAAGTGGCCTTCGACGGCCAGGCTGGCCCACTTGTCCATGACCTCCTGGACGGCCGCACGGGCGCCACGCGGCTGCAGGCCGAGGGAGTTGCCCACGAAGTAGGTCTGGTCGCGATGGTTGTGCTGGGGAAAGACGAATTCACCGCGCAGCGCGCGCAGCGGATCGGCGGCGTCCAGGGCAACGGCGTGGGTGCGGCTGAGGATCTCGGACATGGTGCAACCGGCGGTGACAGTGACCGACAGTTTACCGGCTGCCGAGGCGCACAGGCTCAGCCACCCACCCTTCCACGGCCGCACCCCCGTAGAGCCGAGCTCTGCTCGGCTGCTCTCCGTTCCGCGCCCGCACCCCCGTAGAGCCGAGCTCTGCTCGGCTGCCCTCCGTTCCGCGCCCGCAGCGCATCGGTGCGCAACAGCAACAGCAACGTCGCCGTGAGCGCCGCCGGGTGGCGGGATGCGGCTGGGGTGCCGGGACACGCTGCAAGTACGTCCCTGTAAGCTCCATCGCCGCATCCATGCGGCGAAAGGTCCCATTCACCCAAACGCCCCACAACCAGGGCGTGCCTCTCCTCGCCGCCCCCTCCCCCCCCCCTCCTCCCCCCCCCTCCCCCCCCCCCCCCCCCCACCCCGCCCGGACACCGTGTCGGCGCGCACGGGGAAAGCGGAAGGCGCAGGCAACAGCAACAGCAACATCGCCGCCTGCGCCGCAGGGTGGCGGGATACGGCTGGGGTGCCGGGACACCGTCTCGACGCGCACGGGAAAAGCGGAAGGCGCAGGCAACCTGGCGGGGGAGGCTTCACCCCGTAGCGCCGAGCTCTGCTCGGCTGCTCTCCGTTCCGCGCCCGCAGTGCGTCCGCCGAAGAGCGCCCCTCACAGGCCGCAGACGCTGCGTCAGCCCTCGACCGCGACCTTGGCCGGCAGCGGGTCGATTTGCCCGCAGGCATCGCAGGTGCGAAGCTCGAGGGAGGCGTGGTAGCGGGCGAACACCTTCGGCAGATCCGTCTCGATGTTCTCGAGCGCGAAATACTCTTCGTACAGCTTGTGGTTGCACTGTTCGCAGAACCACATCAGGCCATCCTGCTCATGCGCCAGGCGCTTGCGCTCGACCACCAGGCCAACGCCGCCCGGCGGGCGACGCGGCGAATGCGGCACCTTGCCGGGCAGGAGGAAGATCTCGCCGGCGCGGATCGGGATGTCGCGTACCGCGCCGTCTTCCTGCACTTTCAGCACCATCTCGCCCTCGAGCTGGTAGAACCACTCCGGGCCTTCGTCGTAGTGGTAGTCGGTGCGGCTGTTCGGCCCACCGACGACCATCACGATGAAGTCGCCGTTCTCGATCATCTTGTTCCCCACCGGCGGTTTGAGCAGGTGGCGGTGTTCCTCGATCCAGGCCAGCAGATTGATGGGGGAGGCGAGCATGGGGGCGGTTCCGTAAGAGCGGCGGTCAGTCGCGGCGGCCGTGGCGCGGGACGTAGGACAAGGCCTTTTCGTAGGCCGGCTGCAGGTCTTCGGGCGCGCCGACATCGATGCCCATTTCACGCACGCGGCCGTCCTTGAGGCTGTAGACCCAGCCGTGCACCATCAGCTTCTGGCCACGCGCCCAGGCATCCTGCACGATCGTCGAGCGGCAGGCGTTGACCACCTGCTCGATCACGTTCAGCTCGCACAGTCGCGCGTGCTTCAGGTCCGGCTCTTCGATGGCATCCATGATCGCGGCGTGCTTCTGCGCCACATCACCGACGTGCCGCAGCCAGTTGTCGGCCAGGCCGACGCGGGTGTTGTTGAGGCTGGCATGCACGCCGCCGCAGCCGTAGTGGCCGACGATCAGGATGTGCTTGACCTTGAGCTGGTCCACGGCGTACTGGATCACGCTCAGGCAGTTGAGGTCGGTGTGCACCACCACGTTGGCGACGTTGCGGTGCACGAACACTTCACCCGGCGCCATGCCGATGATCTGGTTGGCCGGCACGCGCGAATCGGAGCAGCCGATCCACAGGTACTCGGGGTGCTGCTGCTTGGCGAGCTGGTGGAAGAACTCGGGATCTTCCTTCTCGATCCGGTCGGCCCATTCGCGGTTGTTCTGCAGCAGCTTGTGGATGTCTTTCATGGTGCGGTGTCCCTGACGTCGGGTGGGGGCAAGGCGCGGCCGGGATGGTCGCGTCGTCGCGGGAATCGGGAAGGTCAGTCGTCGGCAGTGCCGTCGTCGCGGCGCCAGCGCATCCACTGCGCCAGTTCGCGCGAGGCGGGCGCCTGCAGCGCCGACAGCGCGTCGATCACGCTGCGCTGGTTGGCCTCGGGATGATTCTGGCTGAGCTTGAGTTTGATCTGCACCTGGTCGGGCCGGAAACGGAACCCGACGATGCCCGACAGCATGCGACGCTGGCGCGGGTCGATCGGCTGCAGATCCCAGTCGCCGCCAACGCCGGCTTCGTAGTGCGCGCTCAGGCCGTCGAGCATGGCGATCAGCGCATCCGGATCGTTCACCGGCTCGAGCACGCCGCGCAGTTCGGCGGCCGCATAGTTCCAGGTGGGCACGCGGGCCTGGGCGTCCTTGTCCGGATACCACCCCGGCGAGACGTAGGCGTGCGGGCCGTGCACCAGCAGCAGCGCCGGTCCGGCATGGCCGGCCTGCGGGTTGGGACGCGCCCAGTGGCCCTCGATCAGCATGCCGTCGCCGTCGCGCCGGTACAGCACCGGCAGCCGCGTGGCCTGGGGCAGGCCATCGGCACCGGTGGTGAGCAGGGTCACGAAAGCATCGCGCGCCAGCAGCCGGTCCAGCCAGATCAGGTCGGTCTCAGCGAAGGCGGACGGGATGAACATGGTGGGTCAGGCGCGGGCGCCGAGACTCTGCACCATGCGGCAGTGCAGGTCGGCATCGCTGGCGGCCTGCGGCGGTGCCACCTCGTGCAGCGAGAAGCCGCGGATCAGTGCGTCTTCTTCGTCCAGGCCGTCGTAGGCAACGAAGTCGGCGTCGAACAGCTGCGAACGTGCGGTGTCCTCGCTGTCATAGCTCAGGGTATTGCCGTCGCTGTCCAGCACTTCGGCGGTGCCGGCCGGCCGGATGCGCAGGCGGGCCCAGATCAGGGTGTTGCCGAGGCTGGCAAGGAACCACTCGTCGCGGTGGGAAGTGTCGTCGTTCATGTCGTTACCATCGAAAGCAGCCAGAGCAGGGCGGCCATGCCCAGCCCGGCCAACAGGGTCAGCAGGGAAACCCACGCCGGGGCGGCCAACCCGGACAGCGAGCGGTCCGGGCTGAGCCGGTAGTCGCGGCCCAGCAGCCAGCGCAGCGCATCCGGGCGCAGGAAGGCACCGCTGCCGAAGCGTTCGGCGAGCGCCGGGTGGCGGTCGCGGATGTGCACCAGGGTCAGCGGCCAGAAGATCACGAAGGCACTGAACCCGGCGATCGCCACGCCGACGAAACACAGCGCGAAGAACAGGGTCATGGGCTCGGTGCCTCCGTGGTGGGATCAGAACTCGGCCGTACCCGGTGCGCGCGGGTAGGGGATGGCGTCGCGGATGTTGCCCAGCCCGCACACGTAGACCACCAGGCGCTCGAAGCCGAGGCCGAAACCGGCGTGCGGCACCGAACCATAGCGGCGGAAGTCGCGGTACCAGCCGTAGTGCGCCGGGTCCAGGCCGAACTGCGCCATGCGCGCGTCGAGCACGTCCAGGCGCTCTTCACGCTGGCTGCCGCCGATGATCTCGCCGATGCCCGGCGCCAGCACGTCCATCGCCGCGACGGTCTTGCCGTCGTCGTTGAGGCGCATGTAGAACGCCTTGATGTGCTCGGGGTAGTTGGTGACCACCACCGGGCGACCGATGTGTTCCTCGGTCAGCCAGCGCTCGTGTTCGGTCTGCAGGTCCAGGCCCCATTCGACCGGGAAGTCGAAATTTTTGCCCGAGTTCTGCAGCAGCTTCACCGCCTCGGTGTAGTCGATCTGTTCGAACGGGGCGTTGATGAACGCCTCCAGCTTGGTGATCGCGTTCTTGTCCACGCGCTCGGCCAGGAACGCCAGGTCATCGCCGCGTTCGTCCAGCACCGCACGGAACAGGTACTTCAGGAACTGCTCGGCCAGGCGCGCGTCTTCGGCCAGGTCGGCGAAGGCGATTTCCGGCTCGATCATCCAGAACTCCGCCAGGTGGCGGGTGGTGTTGGAGTTCTCGGCGCGGAAGGTCGGGCCGAACGTGTACACCTTGCTCAGTGCCAGGCAGTAGGCCTCGACGTTGAGCTGGCCGGACACGGTCAGGAAGGTTTCCTTGCCGAAGAAATCGCGGCTGAAATCCACCTCGCCCTTTTCGTTGCGGGGCAGGTTGGCCATGTCCAGGGTCGAGACCCGGAACATCTGGCCGGCGCCCTCGGCGTCGGAGGTGGTGATGATCGGGGTGCTGATCCAGTTGAACCCGTTCTGGTGGAAGAACCGGTGCACGGCCTGGGACAGGCAGTTGCGGATGCGCGTGACGGCGCCGAACAGGTTGGTGCGCGGGCGCAGATGCGCCACTTCGCGCAGGAACTCCGCGCTCATCGGCTTGGGCTGGATCGGGTAGGTCAGCGGGTCCTCGACCAGGCCGACGATCTCGATGTCGCTGGCCTGGATCTCGAAGGACTGGCCCTTGCCCTGGGATTTGACCAGGGTGCCGCGGGCGATCACCGAACAGCCCGGGGTCAGGCTCTTGATGTCGTCGAAATTGGCCAGCGTGTCATTGGCCACCACCTGGATGGGGGCGAAGCAGGAGCCATCGGTGACATTGACGAAGGCAAGCGCCGCAGAGCCGCGCACCGTCCGTACCCAACCGCGTACGGTTGCCTCGCCGCCTTCCGGGATCTTCCCGGCAAGCGCATGTTCAACGCTGACCACCGTCATGACTTGAATCCTCTGTTGATCGACTCGATCTGTGAACATGCAGTTTAACGGGAGCGGTGTTCGGCGTGCGAGGCATTTTTCGCGGTGCCGGAGGGCCGCTCGCCGCATGAACCGCAGGGATCGCATGGCATGTCCCCTGCGGGAACACGCTCTATAATGACCCCCTCCGTCGGAGTTGCTCCTCATGGCCGTCAGCCTTACCCCCATTGCATTTGCCCGTGTGCAGAAGTTCGTCGCCCAGACCCCCGGCGCGCTGGGTCTGCGTTTCGGCGTGACCCGCACCGGCTGTTCGGGCTGGGGCCACGTCACCGATCTGGCCCGCGACCAGCGCGACGGCGATACGGTGTTCGAGCAGGACGGCGTGCGCATCTACGTGGATGCCGACAGCCTGGCGCTGGTCGACGGCACCGAGATCGACTACGGCAAGCAGGGCCTGAGCGAGACGTTCTCGTTCAGGAACCCGAACGCCACCGCTGAATGCGGGTGCGGCGAGAGCTTTACCACCGAGGCCGACAAGGCCTGAGTCCAGGCGCCGGCTGCCGTCAGGCCCCGCCCGGCTTGCCCGGAACCCCTTTTGCCGCCATAATGCGCGGCTCCCTGCCTGTTTCCGGGCGGGGTCCTTGCCCCACCGCATTCATCCGCGGGGGGCTGTCCGGCCCCTCGGGGGCCACATCCGAAAGGTAGAAAAACATGAGTCGTCATTACGAAATCGTGTTCCTGGTCCATCCGGACCAGAGCGAACAGGTCCCGGCCATGATCGAGCGCTACAAGTCGCTGGTCGAGAACGGCAACGGCACCATCCACCGTCTGGAAGACTGGGGCCGTCGTCAGCTGGCCTACCCGATCCAGAACCTGGTGAAGGCCCACTACGTCATGCTCAACATCGAAGCCGACCAGGCCGTGCTGAGCGAGCTGGTGGAGAGCTTCCGCTTCAACGACGCCGTGCTGCGCAACCTCGTCATCAAGCGTGACGAAGCCGACACCGAGCAGTCGCTGATCATGAAGAGCAAGGACGAGAAGGGCGACAAGCCCGAGCGTGGCGAGCGTCGTCGTCGTGACGACGAAGAAGGTGAAACCACCCCCGCCGCTGACAACGAAGCCGGCGAAGACGCCGCTTCGGCCGCTTAAGGAGCACTGACATGTCCAAGTTCTTCCGTCGCCGCAAGTTCTGCAAGTTCACGGCCGAAGGTGTCAAGGAGATCGACTACAAGGATCTCAACACCCTGCGCCAGTACCTGACCGAGAACGGCAAGATCGTGCCGAGCCGCGTCACCGGTACCAAGTCGAAGTACCAGCGCCAGCTGGCAACGGCCGTCAAGCGCGCCCGTTTCCTGGCCCTGATCCCGTACACCGACAACCACGACGTCTGATGAAGGCGGGCGGCCCCCGGGTCGCCGCTTTCGTGGACCTGCCGCCCGCGCCGCAAGGCCGCGGGCGGTGTCCGGTCCACCGTTCGGATATTCGGACAGCCATCGCTGCGGGGCCACGCCTCGCTAACGAATACATATTTGGAGCTACACCATGAAGCTGATTCTTCTCCAGAAGGTCACCAACCTCGGCGGTCTGGGCGATCTGGTCGACGTGAAGCCGGGCTACGGCCGCAACTTCCTCGTCCCGACCGGCAAGGCCGTTCCGGCCACCCCGACCAACGTCGCCGAGTTCGAAGCCAAGCGCGCTGACTACGAAGCCAAGGCCCAGTCGATCCACGCCGACGCCGAAGCCCGCAAGGCCAAGCTGGAAGGCGCGAGCGTCACCATCGCCGCCAACGCATCGACCGAAGGCAAGCTGTACGGCTCGGTCGGCCCGCGCGACATCGCCGAAGCCTTCACCAAGAACGGCCTGGCGCTGGAAAAGAGCGAAGTCATCCTGGGCGAAGGCGCCTTCCGCAACGTGGGCGAGTACGAGGTGACCGTTCACCTGCACGCCGACGTCGAAACCACCGTCAAGGTGGTGGTGGAAGCCGAAAAGGCCTGATCCCTGCCGCAAGGCTGGAATCGCTGAAACGGGTGCCCGCGAGGGCGCCCGTTTTTGTTTGGGGGGTCTGGACGTCAACGGGGTGAGGGGAGCCCCACCGCCCGTGGAACACCCGCCCCGTTATACTCAGGCTATCGCGTCGCCCTCGGGGCCATTGAATCCCTGAAACATCAATGGCTTGAGGGTGGATTCTGCTCCGACATCCACCACGGCGGGGGTTGCATCCGACCTCTGCCCGGAAACCAACCACGCCATGCGTCTGTCCACGATCAAGCTCTCCGGCTTCAAGTCCTTCGTCGATCCGACCACGCTGCACCTGCCGACCAACATGACCGGCGTGGTGGGGCCCAATGGCTGTGGCAAGTCCAACATCATCGATGCGGTGCGCTGGGTCATGGGCGAAAGCTCGGCCAGCCGACTGCGTGGCGACTCGCTGACCGACGTGATCTTCTCCGGGTCGTCGGCGCGCAAGCCCGTCTCGCAGGCCACCGTCGAGCTGATCTTCGACAACACCGACCACACCATTTCCGGTGAGTACGCGTCGTTCAACGAGATCTCGGTCAAACGCACCGTCAGCCGCGACGGCAGCAGCAACTACTACCTCAACGGCACCAAGTGCCGTCGTCGTGACATCACCGACCTGTTCCTCGGCACCGGCCTGGGCCCGCGCAGCTACTCGATCATCGAGCAGGGCATGATCAGCCAGATCATCGAAGCCCGGCCTGAAGACCTGCGCGTGTACCTGGAAGAAGCCGCCGGCATCTCCAAGTACAAAGAGCGCCGCAAGGAAACCGAAACCCGCATCCGCCACACCCGCGAGAATCTCGACCGCCTCAGCGATCTGCGCGAGGAAATCGGCAAGCAGCTCGAACACCTCAAGCGCCAGGCCCGCCAGGCCGAGCAGTACCAGGCGCTGCAGGAAGAGCGCAAGGTCAAGGATGCCGAGTGGAAGGCACTGGAGTACCGCGGCCTGGAGAGTCGCCTTGGCAGCCTGCGCGATGCGCTGTCCAAGGAAGAAACGCGGCTGCAGCAGTTCATTGCCGAGCAGCGCGATGCCGAAGCCCGCATCGAAACCAGCCGCGTGCGCCGGGAAGAGGCGGCTGACGCCCTCAGCACCGCGCAGGCAGAGGTCTACCAGGTGGGCAGCACGCTGGCCCGCCTGGAGCAGCAGATCCAGCACCAGCGCGAAATGTCGCAGCGACTGAACAAGGCGCGCGACGAAGCGCAGCAGGCACTGGCCGAACTGGGCCAGCACATCAGCGGCGACGAAGCCAAGCTGTTCGTGCTGCGCGAGGCCGTGGACGAGGCCGAGCCGCGCCTGGACCACCTGCGCGAAGAAAACGAGATCAAGCAGGAAGCCCTGCGCGAGGCCGAGGCCCGCCTGGCGGACTGGCAGCAGCGGTGGGAAGCGCACACCCGCAGTACGTCCGAGGCGTCCCGTGCCGGTGAGGTTGAACGCACCCGTGTGGACTACCTGGACCGCCAGGTGCTCGAAACGGACCGCCGCCGCGAAGCGCTTACCAGCGAGCGCGGCACCCTTGATCTGGACGCGCTGGCCGAGGTCTTCGACGACCTGCAGCTCAGGCATGAAACCCAGAAGGCCGCGCTCGACGGCCTGACCGAGCAGGTCGAGGAACGCAAACAGGCCGTTGCCGGGCTGCAGGACCGCCAGCGCAGCGGGCAGACCGAACTGGCCGAGATCCGCAAGCAGGCGCAGGCCGCACGTGGCCGCCTGTCATCGCTGGAAACCCTGCAGCAGGCCGCGCTAGGCCAGGAGCAGGGCGCCGCCGTTGCCTGGCTCACCGCGCAGCGGCTGGATTCGGCCGCGCGCGTGGGCGAACGCCTCACCGTGGAAAGCGGCTGGGAAAACGCGGTGGAGAGCGCGCTCGGCCAACTGATCGAGGGTGTGCTGGTCGACAACCCCGAAGCGCTGGTCGATGCCCTGGGCGAACTCGGCGATGGCCGTCTTGCGCTGGTGTCGGCGTCGCAGGAGGCGCTGCAGGTTGCGCCGACCTCGCTGGCGGCCAAGGTCCAGGGACCCACCGCGATCCGCCGCCTGCTCGCCCGCCTGCACGCGGCCGAGGATCTGTCCGAGGCACGTGCCCTGCAGGCAGGGCTGGGCGAGGGCGATTCGGTGATCACCCGCGGTGGCGAACGGCTCGGCGAAGGCTGGGTGCGCGTTTCGCGCTCCGGTGCCGCCAAGCAGGGCGCGCTGCTGCGCGAACGCGAGATCGTGACCCTGCGCGAGCAGATCGACACCCTGCAGGCGCGCGAAGCCGAGCTTGAGCAGCGCCTGGCCGGCTTCCGCGACCAGTTGCTGGCTGGCGAGCAGCACCGCGAGGAGGCGCAGCGCCAGTTGTACCAGGCGCACCGCAGCGTGTCCGAGCTGGGCGGCCAGCTGCAGAGCCAGCAGGGCAAAGTGGAGGCGGCACGTACCCGTATCGACCGCATCGAAGGTGAACTGTCGCAGCTGCTTGAGACCCTGGATGCGAGCCGCGAACAGGTGCGCGACGCGCGCGCCCGGCTCGACGATGCGGTCACCAGCATGGGCGATCTGGAATCCGTACGCGCGGCGCTGGAAGGCGAGCGCCGCCAGCTGACCGACGCCCGCGACCATGCCCGCGATGCCGCGCGCAACGTCCGCGAGAGTTCGCATTCGCTGGCCCTGACACTGGAATCCCAGCGCGCCCAGATCACCTCGCTGAGCCAGGCGCTGGAGCGCATGAGCAGCCAGCGCGGCCAGCTGGACACGCGCCTGGGTGAACTGCATTCGCAGCTCGATGACGGCGACTCCCCGGTGCAGGCGCTGGAGGCCGAGCACCAGAATGCGCTGGGCGAGCGCGTGCGCGCCGATCGCGTGTTGGGCGAGGCACGCACGATGCTGGAAGGCATCGATGCGGAGCTGCGCAATTTCGAGCAGACCCGTCACCAGCGCGATGAGCAGGCGCTGGCGCAGCGCGAACGCATCTCCCAGCGCAAGCTCGACCAGCAGGCGCTGGTGCTGAGCGCCGAGCAGTTGTCGGCCTCGGTCGAAAAGGCCGGCTTCGTGCTGCAGGACGTCATCAACAGCCTGCCCGAGGAAGCGCGCACCAGCGACTGGGAGCAGTCCGTGCACCAGATCGATGGCCGGATGCGCCGGTTGGAGCCGGTCAATCTCGCCGCGATCCAGGAGTACGGCGAGGCCTCGCAGCGCTCGGAGTATCTGGATGCGCAGAACACCGATCTGACCACCGCGCTGGAAACCCTGGAAGAGGCGATCCGCAAGATCGACCGCGAAACCCGCGGCCGCTTCAAGGACACCTTCGACCGGGTCAATGCCGGCGTGCAGCAGCTGTACCCGCGCCTGTTCGGCGGCGGGCATGCCTACCTCGAGCTGACCGGTGAAGACCTTCTCGACACGGGCGTGACGATCATGGCCCGTCCGCCGGGCAAGCGCGTGTCCAGCATCTCGCTGCTGTCCGGCGGCGAGAAGGCCATGACCGCGGTGGCGCTGGTGTTTGCGATCTTCCAGCTCAATCCGGCCCCGTTCTGCCTGCTGGACGAGGTCGATGCGCCGCTGGATGAAGCCAACGTCGGTCGCCTGGCCAACATGGTCAAGGAGATGAGCGAAAAGGTGCAGTTCCTGTTCGTCAGCCACAACAAGGCCACGATGGAGGCGGCGCACCAGTTGTCCGGCGTCACCATGCGCGAGCCGGGCGTCAGCCGCCTGGTCAGCGTGGACCTCGAGGAAGCGGCCCGATTGGCGGGCGCGGCCTGACGTGCCATCCTTGCCTACCTGAACGATTTAGCCGGAGACCCCCTCGAATGTCCGACATGGCAATGCTCCGCATCGGCATCCTGGCCGCCGGCCTGCTGTTGATCGCCGCGATCTTCCTGTTTGGCCGTCCGAAGAAGAAAGTCCAGGGCCGCCGCATCGAAGGCGCCGACACTGCCGCTGGCGCGCGGCGTGAGCCGGTGCTGGGCGAAGGCGACCCCGCAGGCGCTGACGCCGGTGTGCCCGGCGATGACGGCGTGACCCAGCCGGAACTGGGCCTGCCCGAGGTCGATGCCCCGGCCGCCAGCGACGTGGGCAAGCGCGCCACCCAGGACTTCGACAAGATCGTGTCGCTGTTCGTGGCCGCGCGTGCCGGTGAGCAGCTGCGTGGCGAGGACATCGTCGTTGCGGCGGAGAAGACCGGCCTGGTGTTCGGCCACATGAACGTGTTCCATCGCCTGGTCGAAGGCCACCCCGAGCGCGGCCCGATCTTCTCGATGGCCAGCATCATGAAGCCGGGCAGCTTCGACATGGCCAACATCCGGGACATGGAAACCCCGGCCATCGCCTTCTTCCTGACCCTGCCGGCGCCGCTGACCGCGCTGGATGCCTGGGAAAAGATGCTGCCGACCGTGCAGCGCATGGGCGAGCTGCTGGACGGCGTGGTGCTCGACGACAGCCGTGCCACGCTCGGCCGCCAGCGTGTCGCCCACATCCGTGACGAACTGCGCGCCTACGACCGCCAGCACCAGGCCCCGCCGCTGACCAAGCCGCCGCGCTGGTAACGGCTGGCCTGACGCTGTTGAACAGCCGGGCAGAGCCCGGCTCTACGGGGTTGGATGGGTTGCTGCGGCGAAGGCCGCCTGGAACCGTGCCATCTCCGCGGCCGTGCCCACGGTGACCCGCACCCGCTGCGGCCAGATCGACCAGCTGCGGCCGATCACGACGCCGCGGTCGGCCATCGCCGTCGCGAATGCGGCGCCATCACGCTGCACATCGACCACGAAACAGTTCGCTTCGGACGGCACGCAGGAAAAGCCACGCTTGCCCAGCCAGGCGATCGTGGCCTGGCGTACCTGGGCGTTCTCCGCCTTGCGCCGCGCGATCAGGTCCGGGTCGCGCAGGCTGGCCAGGCCGGCCGCCAGTGCGGTCACCGGCAACGGGTTGTCGCCGAGGCTGGCCAGCTCGCGCAGGCGGTCCGGATGCGCCGCCGCCACGCCCAGGCGCAGCCCGGCCATGCCATACAGCTTGGAGAACGTGCGCAGCACGATCAGGTCGTCGCGCTGCATCACCTGGCCGATCACCGACCGCTGGTCGCTGTACTGCAGATAGGCTTCATCGACCAGCACGCGGGTACGCGCCGGTTTGTGCGCCAGCAGCCAGGCGATGTCGGCGGCCGGCGTGATCGAGCCGGTGGGATTGTTGGGATTGCACAGATACAGCAGGCCCGCATCGATGCGCGCCGCAGCCGCGACCATCGCCCGCACGTCGTGCGCGCCGTCCGCGCGCAGCGGCACGCGGACCACCGGCGCGCCGCGCGCGGCTGCCAGGTCGCCGAGTGCCTCGAAGGTCGGATCGGCGACGACCAGCCCGGCACCGGGTGCGGTCCACAGCACGGCCGCCCGGTTCAGCGGTTCGCTGGAGCCCGGGAACAGCCGCACCTGCGCCTTGCCCAGCCCTTCCTGCGTGGCGAACAGGTCGCGCAGCTCGCCGGCCATTGCGAACAGATACCGCCCGCTCTGGCCCACCACGTCGCGGGCGGCCGCCTGCGCAGCCGGGGCAGGGCCATACGGGCACTCGTTGAAGTTGAGCAGGACCGGTCCCGTCGCGTTGACCGCCGCATTGGAGCGGGGCAGGGCCGCCTGTGCAGGGGCAAGGCCCAGGCTCGACAGGGCCAGGCCGGTGCCGGCCAGGTGCAGGAAGGAACGACGGGAGGGCACGCTGGGATGTGTCACGGGGCACCGCGGGCAGAGGGCAAGCCGGCACGCTAGCGCTGCTGGCGTGCGGCGGCAAGCGTTGCTCATCCGCGATAAAATCGGCAGCCCCTTCAGGATTGCCGACCGCATGAGCCCCAGCCCCGCCGAACGTGCCGACGTCCTGCGCCGCCAGATCGAGGAAGCCGGCAAGGCGTACCACGAGCGCGACGAGCTGCTGATTCCCGACGCGGAGTACGACGCGCTGGTGCGCGAGCTGGAGGCGCTGGAGCAGGCACACCCCGCGCTGGCCCGCGCCGATTCGCCGACCCAGCGCGTGGGCGGCAAGGCCTCCTCGCGCTTTGCCGAAGTCCGCCATGCGGTGCCGATGCTGTCGCTCGGCAATGCGTTCAGCGACGAGGAAGTACAGGATTTCGTGCGCCGCATCGCTGAGCGCCTGCGCCGCGATGCGCTGTACTTCTCGGCCGAGCCGAAACTGGATGGCCTGGCGATCAGCCTGCGCTACGAAGACGGCCAGTTCGTGCAGGGCGCCACCCGCGGCGATGGCGCCACCGGCGAGGACGTCACTGCCAACCTGCGCCAGATCAGCGTGATTCCGCACCGCCTGCAGGGCGAGGGCTGGCCCGACGTGCTGGAGGTGCGCGGCGAGGTGTACATGGCGCGCGCCGATTTCGAGGCGTACAACGCCGACGCCCGCCTGCACGACGGCAAGGTGCTGGCCAACCCGCGCAATGCCGCGGCCGGTTCGCTGCGCCAGCTCGACCCGAAGATGAGCGCCCGGCGCAAGCTGAGCTTCTATGCCTACGGCACCGGCGAAGTGCAGGGCGGCGAGCTGCCCGCCACGCACTCGGCCACGCTGGCGCAGCTGCGCACGTGGGGCTTCCCGGTCAGCGACCTGTGCCAGGTGGTGGAGGACAGTGACGGTCTGCTGGCGTATTACCGTGACATCGGCGAGCGCCGCGATGGCCTGGCGTTCGACATCGACGGCGTGGTCTACAAGCTGGACGACCGCGCCGGCCAGGAACAGATGGGTTTCGTCTCGCGCGCCCCGCGCTGGGCGATCGCACACAAGTTCCCGGCACAGGAACAGACCACGACCGTGGAAGCCATCGAAATCCAGATCGGCCGCACGGGCGCGGCCACCCCGGTGGCACGCCTGGCGCCGGTGGCGGTGGCGGGGGTGATCGTGTCCAACGCCACCCTGCACAACGCCGACCAGATCGCGCGGCTGGACGTGCGCGTCGGCGACACCGTGATCGTGCGCCGCGCCGGCGACGTCATTCCGGAAGTGGTGAGCGTGATCGCCGAGCGCCGGCCCGCCGGCACCGCGCCGTGGCAGATGCCCACGCACTGCCCGGTGTGCGGCGCAGAGATCGTCCGCGAGGAAGGCGAGGCTGCCTGGCGCTGCTCGGGCGAGTTGAGCTGCCCGGCGCAGCGCAAGGAAGCCATTGCGCACTTCGCCTCGCGCCGTGCGATGGACATCGACGGCCTGGGCAACAAATACATCGAGATCCTGGTCGACGCCGGCATCGTGCGCAGCGTGGCCGATCTGTACCGTCTGCAGCGCGATCAGCTGCTGCAGTTGAAGCTGGTGCTGGACGCCGAGTCGCCCGAAGCACTGGCCGGCCAGATCGGCGCACATCTGCCGCCGGAGGGCAGTGGCGATTACCTGCGCGCACTCCTGCAGCTGGATGGCCGCGACGAGGCCTGGCGCGCGCAGGCGCTGGCGATGCCGGCCGCGTTCGTCTGGAACACGAAAAAGATCGCCACCCGCTGGGCGGACAACCTGATCGCGGCCATCGACGCCAGCCGCGACACCACGCTTGAGCGCCTGCTGTTCGCGCTGGGCATCGAACACGTGGGTGAAAGCACCGCCAAGGCGCTGGCCGCCTGGTTCGGCGACCTGGCATTGATCCGCCGGCTGCCGTGGCCGCTGTTCAAGCGCGTGCCGGACATCGGTGGCGAAGTGGCGCGGTCGCTCGGGCACTTCTTTGAGCAGGACGGCAACCAGAAGGCCATCGATGCCCTGATCACGATCGGCAAGGTGCGCATCACCGACACGCACAAGCCGTCAGCCAAGCTGCGCGACGGCCTGGATTTCGCCCAGGTGCTGGTGGAGGCCGAAATCCCGGGCATCACCCGCCTGCGCGCCGAGAAGCTGGTCGCCGCATTGCCTGACGCTGACACGCTGCTGGATGCCGAGCCGGTGCGCTTCGTCGCCGCCGGGCTGCCCAATGAGGTCGCGCTGGGTCTGGCCGACTGGCTCGACCGCGACGGTCATGGCCACATGCTGGTCAAGGCCGAGGCCTGCCGGCAGGAACTGCTGGCCCTGGCGCCGGACCAGGCCGAGCAGGTTGCCGGGCCGCTGGACGGGCAGACCGTGGTGCTGACCGGCACGCTGGCGCAGATGACCCGCGACGAGGCCAAGGCGCGGCTGGAAGCGCTGGGCGCCAAGGTGTCCGGCAGCGTGTCGAAGAAGACGGCGTTCGTCGTTGCCGGCACCGAGGCGGGGTCCAAACTGACCAAGGCGCAGGAACTGGGCGTGGAGGTCTGGGACGAAGACCGCCTGCTGGCCTACCTGGCCGCACACTGATCCTGACGAGACTTCGCATGCATACCGTTCCCCTCGATTTCCGCCTGGCCACCGTGGCCGACGCCGATCTGCTGATTGGCCTGATGCGCGACTTCTACGCCGAAGACAAGCTCGACTTCGACCCCGCCCGCGTGCGTCCCGCACTGACGGCACTGCTCGAAGAGCCGCGCAACGGCGAGGTGCTGCTGTGGCTGTCCGAGACCGGCGAGGTGGTGGGCTACGCGGCGCTGGCGATGGGCTTCAGCCTGGAGCAGGGCGGGCACTTCGCGCTGCTTGATGAGCTGTACCTTCAGCACGCCGCGCGCGGCCGTGGGCGCGGCAAGCAGGCGCTGGCAATCCTGGAGCAGCGCGCCAACGCGCGCGGCGTCGCGCGGATGCGCCTGGAGGTGAACCATCACAACGAACTGGCGCGCCGCCTGTACCTGGCCACCGGCTATGTCGATGACACGCGTGACCTGTTGACCCTGCCGCTGGCCGAACGCCTGCGCGACGCACGCGCATGATCGCCGCCCTGCGCCAGCGCGCCGCGCTCAACGCGTGCATCCGCGAGTTCTTCGCCACGCGTGGCGTGCTCGAAGTGGAAACGCCGATCCTGTCGGTGGCCGGCAATACCGAACCCAACATCGACAGTTTCCACACCCGTTTCAGCGGCCACGTCGATGCCGGCCCCGCACAACGCTGGCTGCGCACCTCGCCGGAATATCCGCTCAAGCGCCTGCTCGCCGCCGGCGTGGGCGACTGCTACGAGCTGGGCCGGGTGTTCCGCAACGGCGAAGCCGGCGGCCGCCACAACCCCGAGTTCACCATGCTCGAGTGGTACCGGGTGGGCTGGGACCATCATCGCCTGATCGATGAAACCGCCGCACTGGTACGCGCGGCACTGTCGCTGGTGCAGCGCGAAGCGCGCCTGGAGATCATCGACTACCGCAGCCTGTACCAGCGCCGGCTCGGCGTGGACCCGTTCGACGCGGACATCGAGGCGCTGCGCGCGCCGCTGTCGGACATCCACATCGATCCGCAGGGGCTGACCCGCGACGACTGGCTGGACCTGTTGATGACCCACTGCATCCAGCCTGCGTTCGGTGACGATACGATGACGGTGGTGCACGACTGGCCCGCCAGCCAGGCCGCGCTGGCGCGGGTGCGCCCGGGTACGCCGGCACTGGCGGAGCGTTTCGAGCTGTACCTGGGCGCGGTGGAACTGGCCAACGGCTATCACGAGCTGAACGATGCCGCCGAGCAGCGGGCGCGTTTCGAACGCGATCATGCGCTCCGCCGCCTCCGCGGCGCGGTGCTGCCGCCCCTGGACGAGGCGTTGCTGGCCGCGTTGCCGCAGCTTCCCGACTGTGCGGGCGTGGCGGTGGGTGCGGACCGGCTGTTGATGGCGATGAACCGCACCACCGCCATCGCCGATGTCCTGGCCATCGATTTTGCCCGGGCCTGAACGGGTTTCAGACAATCGCGTCTTGCGCGCCGTGGATGATGATGCTCTGATCACACCCGATGTCAGAAGGTGTAACGCGTGATCGTTCAGTTGCGGCGGGGACCGTGTCGATGAAGGTGTTGGCCAGCGCAGGCATGCCGCTATGTTCGCTGTTGCTGTGGCTCGGGCTGGCACCGCCGGCCGTGGCGCAGCCGTCCGGCTATGCCGGGCAGGTGGTGCGCTGCGAATCGCGCGACATGGAATGGGTGCATTGCGACATGCCCGTGGACGGTGGCGTGGACATGGTCCGCCAGTTGTCCGAGAACACCTGCGTGCGCGGTTCCGAGTGGGGCACCGATCGTTCCGGTGTGTGGGTGACGCTGGGCTGCCGTGCCGAGTTCCGTGCGCGTACGTCGGCCACCGCCAAGCGCGAAGGCGAGCGTTTGACGCGGCGCGTGGTGCGCTGCGAATCCAACGGCCGCCCGCAGAACTGCCCGGTGGTGCTGCAGGGCGCGCCGGTGCGCCTGCTGCGCCAGTTGTCCGCACTGCCGTGCCGCGAGAACCACAGTTGGGGCGCACGCCGCAACGAGATCTGGGTGACGCGTGGATGCCAGGGCGATTTCGAGGTGGGGGCCGCCGACGGCTCCGGTTTCCTGATGGTGCCGCGACTGCTCACCTGCGAATCCAAGTCGCGCCAGCGTCGCTTCTGCGGGGCCAGCATCAACCACGGCGCCACGCTGTCCAAACAGTTGTCCGGCAGCCCGTGCGAGCAGGGCCGGACCTGGGGCTGGGATGCACGCGGGGTGTGGGTGGACGACGGCTGTCGCGCCGAGTTCTCGGTCAATTGAACCGGCCGCGCGTCCGGGCCTGACCCGACGGCGGCGCGCCGCTACAATGGCGCGATGAACGCATCCACCGACATCGACTACGCCCGCTACGACCACATCCGCCCCATCCTGTGGACCGGCGAATCCCTGCAACTGCTGGACCAGCGCAAGCTGCCGTTCGTGGTCGAGCACGTGGAGTGCCGTGACAGCGATGCGGTTGCCGAGGCCATCCACGCATTGACCGTGCGCGGCGCACCCGCCATCGGCATTGCCGCGGCGTGGGGCGCGGTACTGGCCGCCAACGGGCTGCAGGCCGACGACGGCGCACAGGCGCTGCTGAAGCTGGAACCGGCGCTGCAGCGGCTCAACGCTGCGCGACCGACCGCGGTCAACCTGGCGTGGGCCCTGGCGCGCATGCGCCGCGCCCTGGCCCCGGCCGGCAGCGACTGGCGCGACGTGCTGGCAGCCGAAGCGCAGGCCATCGCCGATGAAGACCTGGCCGCCAACCGCCACATGGGCGCCCTGGGCGCCGGGCTGATCGAGGCCGGCAGCGGCGTGCTGACCCACTGCAACACCGGCTCGCTGGCCACCGCCGGTTTCGGTACCGCACTCGGCGTGATCCGCGCCGGCATGGCCCAGCACCGCATCGCCCGCGTGTTTGCCGGCGAGACCCGGCCGTGGCTGCAGGGCGCCCGCCTGACCGTGTGGGAGCTGCAGCAGGACGGCATCGACGCGACCCTGATCGCCGATTCAGCCGCCTCGCACCTGATGAAGACCGGCGCGGTGCAGTGGGTGATCGTCGGGGCGGACCGGATCTGCGCCAATGGCGATACGGCCAACAAGATCGGCACCTACCAGCTGGCCATCGCCGCCCGCCACCACGGGGTGAAGGTCATGGTGGTGGCGCCGTCCTCAACGGTGGACATGGACACCGCCGACGGCGACCAGATCGAGATCGAGCAGCGTGATCCCGGCGAGCTGTACGGGGTGGGCGGGGTCCGTACGGTGGCCGAGGGCATCGCGGCCTGGAACCCGGTGTTCGACGTCACCCCGGGCGAGCTGATCGATGCCATCGTGACCGAGCGCGGGGTGATCCTGAACCCGACCACGGCCAATATGCGGGCCGCCTTCGGGGAAGCCCCCGCAACGGCCCCGTAAGTTCCTGATTCTTGCCGGTAAAACCCCGGTAAATCGAGGCGGGAAACGGCCCGTTGTGGTAGACTCCAACGGTTAATCGAGATTCCGTCGCGGCCGCCCCGAAAGGGCTGGCGCGACGGACTGGACCGCTACCAGACAACGGAACCCGAATGGCAGAAACCGCCAAGGAAATCATCCAGGTCAACCTGGAAGACGAGATGCGCAAGAGCTACCTCGATTACGCGATGAGCGTGATCGTGGGCCGCGCCCTCCCGGATGCGCGCGATGGCCTCAAGCCGGTGCATCGCCGCGTGCTGTTCGCGATGAGTGAACTGAACGCGCACAGCAACAAGCCTTACTTCAAGTCGGCCCGTATCGTCGGTGACGTCATCGGTAAGTACCACCCGCATGGCGACCAGTCGGTGTACGACACCCTGGTGCGCCTGGCGCAGCCGTTCTCGCTGCGCTACATGCTGGTCGATGGCCAGGGTAACTTCGGTTCGGTCGACGGCGACTCCGCTGCGGCGATGCGTTACACCGAAGCGCGCATGTCCAAGCTCACCCATGAGCTGATGGCGGACATCGACAAGGAAACCGTCGATTTCCAGCCCAACTACGACGAGAAGGAACTGGAGCCGACGGTCATGCCGACCCGGTTCCCGAACCTGCTGGTCAATGGTTCGGCCGGTATCGCGGTGGGCATGGCGACCAACATCCCGCCGCACAACCTGACCGAGTCGATCAATGCGTGCATCGCGCTGATCGACAATCCGGCGATCGACGTCGACGGCCTGATGGAGTACATCCCGGGCCCGGACTTCCCGACCGCGGGCATCATCAACGGCACCGCCGGCATCGTTGCCGGCTACCGGACCGGTCGTGGCCGTGTGCGCATCCGCGCCAAGGCCGATATCGAAGTGGCCGACAACGGCCGCGAATCGATCATCGTCACCGAGATTCCGTACCAGGTGAACAAGGCCCGGTTGATCGAGAAGATCGCCGAGCTGGTCAAGGAAAAGAAGCTCGAAGGCATCAGCGAGCTGCGCGATGAGTCCGACAAGGACGGCATGCGCATCTACATCGAAATCAAGCGCGGCGAGTCGGCGGAAGTTGTTCTGAACAACCTCTACCAGCAGACCCAGATGGAGTCGGTGTTCGGCATCAACATGGTGGCGCTGGTCGATGGCCGTCCGCAGTTGATGAACCTCAAGCAGCTGCTCGAGGCCTTCGTGCGTCACCGCCGCGAAGTGGTCACCCGCCGCACCGTGTTCGAGCTGCGCAAGGCGCGCGCCCGTGCGCACGTGCTGGAAGGCCTGACCGTCGCGCTGGCCAACATCGACGAGATGATCGAACTGATCAAGACCTCGCCCAATCCCAACGAAGCGCGCGAACGCATGCTCGCCCGTCTGTGGGAACCCGGCCTGGTGGGTTCGATGCTTGGTGCCGCCGGTGCCGAGACCTCGCGTCCGGACGACCTGCCCAAGGGCGTGGGCCTGATCGAGGGCGGCTACCAGCTGACCGAGATCCAGGCCACCCAGATCCTGGAAATGCGCCTGCACCGCCTGACCGGGCTGGAGCAGGACCGCCTGACCGAGGAATACAAGCAGCTGCTGGAAACGATCGCCGGGCTGATCCACATCCTGGAAGATCCGGACCGCCTGCTGCAGGTGATCCGCGAAGAGCTGATCAACGTGCGCACCGAGTTCGGCGACGAGCGCCGCACCGAGATCCGCCACAGCGAAGAAGACCTGGACATCCTCGACCTGATCGCGCCGGAAGACGTGGTGGTCACCCTGTCGCACGCCGGCTACGTCAAGCGCCAGCCGGTCAGCGCCTACCGGGCCCAGCGCCGCGGTGGCCGTGGCCGCAGCGCGGCGTCGACCAAGGAAGAGGATTTCATCGAGCAGCTCTGGCTGGTCAACACGCACGACACGCTGCTGACCTTCACCAGCTCGGGCAAGGTGTTCTGGCTGCCGGTGCATCAGCTGCCGGAAGCCGGTTCCAATGCACGCGGCCGCCCGATCATCAACTGGATTCCGCTGGAATCCGGCGAGAAGGTGCAGGCCGTGCTGCCGGTGCGCGAGTACGCCGATGGCCAGTTCGTGTTCTTTGCTACCCGCAACGGTACCGTCAAGAAGACCCCGCTGAGCGAGTTCGCGTTCCGTCTGGCCCGCGGCAAGATCGCCATCAATCTCGATGACGGCGACGCGCTGGTGGGTGTCGGCCTGACCGACGGCGAGCGCGACATCCTGCTGTTCGCTTCCAACGGCAAGACCGTGCGCTTCGGTGAAGACAAGGTCCGCTCGATGGGCCGCACCGCCACCGGTGTGCGCGGCATCAAGATGCCCAAGGGCGAGGAAGTGGTCAGCCTGATCGTGGCCGAGAGTGCCGGCGGCAACGAGGACGAGAACGAGGACGACACCGTCATCGACGATGCCGTGGTCGAGAGCGGCGATGCCGTGATCGAGAACGGGGCCGACGACGACAACGCGCTGTACATCCTCACCGCCACCGAGAACGGCTACGGCAAGCGCACCCCGCTGCCGGACTACCCGCGCAAGGGGCGTGGCACCCAGGGCGTGATCGGCATCCAGACCACCGAGCGCAACGGCAAGCTGGTCAGTGCGGTGCTGATGGGGCCGCGCGACGAGGTGCTGCTGATCTCCGATGGTGGCACCCTGGTGCGCACCCGCAGTTCGGAAATCTCGCGCGTGGGCCGCAACACCCAGGGCGTCACCCTGATCCGCCTGTCCAAGGACGAGAAGCTGCAGGCGGTCGAGCGCATGGATGCCTCGCTGGATGACGGTGCCGACGAAGAGGGCGCCGACGAGGCGGCCGCGATCGCCGCCGCACCGGTGGTAGCACCGCCGGACGCGTAACGCGGTTGCGTTGCGGTACCACGGAAAACGCCGGCGCATGCCGGCGTTTTTCGTTGTTGCCCGGGCGCGGGTGGAAAGAACGCGCCGCGTTCACGAGCCCGGTGGGATAAGGGCCGGGGAATCAGGAGCGCGCAATGTCCACCACGACGCAGGCCCGCTATACCCGCCACTGGCTGCTCGGCGTGCTGGCCATGATCCTGCTGGTCCTGGGCGCGGTGCTGGCGCTGGGCGGCGGCTGGTTGGCTCGACTCGGTGGTTCCTGGTACTACCTGCTGGCAGGGCTCGGCCTGCTGGTTGCCGGCGTGCAGCTGTGGCGCGGGCGGGCCAGTGGTGCGGCGTGCTTCGCGCTGGTGTTCGTGGGCACCGTGCTGTGGACCTGGTGGGAATCGGGCAGCGACTACTGGCGCTGGGTGCCGCGCCTCGGTCTGATGGTGGCGCTGGCGTTCGTGCTCTGCCTGCTGCTGCCGCGCCTGCAACGGCCGGTATCGCGCGCCGTGTCGCGCAGTCTGGCCGGTGTGCTGGCGCTGGTGTTCGTGGCGGCCTTCAGCCTGGCGTTCGTTCCGCATGGGGTGACCGCTGCCGAGGGCGACTTCCCGGAGCCGATGGTCGCCGCCGGGCTGGCGCCGACCGCCGAGGCGGCGCTGCAACCGGCCGACCGGCCGGCCGACGGCGACTGGGCCGCTTACGGCCGCAACAACGCGGCCACCCGGTTCTCGCCGCTGCAGCAGATCACGCCGGACAATGTGGGTGGCCTGCAGCAGGCCTGGATGTTCCGCACCGGCGACCTGCCGGACAAACGCTGGGGCGCGGAAACCACCCCGCTGAAGATCGGCGACAGCCTCTACCTGTGCACCGCGCGCAACCAGCTGATCGCCCTTGATGCCACCGATGGGCGCGAGCGCTGGCGCTTCGATCCCAAGGTCAGGAACGCCTCGATTCCGTATACCGCCGCCTGCCGGGGCGTGGCCTATTACGAGGTGCCGGCCACCGCGCAGGACGCTGCGTTGGCCGACGTTGCCGCCGATCTGGCCGTGCCGCAGGTGGGCGTGCCGCTGCTCACCCAGGTGCCGCGCGGCGCCTGCGCGGCGCGCATCATCGAGGGCACGCTGGATGGCCGGTTGATCGCGGTCGATGCGGCCACCGGCAAACCGTGCGCGGGTTTCGGCAACAACGGTCAGGTCGACATCACCCTTGGCATGGGCGACGCCCCGCCGGGCTACGTCTCCATCACCTCGCCGCCGGCCATCGTGCAGGGCGTGATCGTGACCGGCCACCAGGTGCTGGATGGCCAGCGACGCGATGCGCCCTCCGGCGTGATCCAGGCCTACGACGCGGTCACCGGCAAGCTGCGCTGGGCCTGGGACATGGACCAGCCGCAGCGCAGCGGGGCGCCGCCGCAGGGCCAGACCTACACCCGCGGCACGCCGAACATGTGGACCACCGCCACCGGCGATGACGCACTGGGGCTGGTGTACCTGCCGATGGGCAATGCGGCGGGTGACTACTGGAGCGGATCGCGCACCGAGGCCCAGAACCGGTATGCGACCTCGCTGGTGGCCGTCGACGTGAACACCGGCAAGCCGGTGTGGCATTTCCAGGCGGTGCGCAAGGACGTGTGGGACTACGACATGGGCTCGCAGGCGACGCTGGTGGACTATCCCACCGCGGCCGGCAAGGTGCCGGCGATCCTGCTGCCGACCAAGCAGGGCGACATGTACGTGCTGGATCGGCGCACCGGGCAGCTGCTCACCCCCGCCGAGGAGCGCCCGGTACCAGGCGGCGGCGTGGAGCCGGAACAGCGCTCGCCGACCCAGCTGTTCTCGCTGTATCACACGCTGCGCAAGCCGGACCTGACCGAGCGCGACATGTGGGGCATGACCCCGATCGATCAGCTGGTCTGCCGCATCCAGTTCCGCAGGGCGAGCTACCAGGGCTTCTACACCCCACCGACCGCCGACCGGCATTCCATCGAGTACCCGGGCTACAACGGCGGCTCGGACTGGGGCAGCGTCGCGGTGGAGCCGCGGCGCGGGGTGATCGTGGCCAACTACAACGACATGCCCAACTACAACCTGCTGGTGCCGCGCGCCACGGCGGACAGGCTGGGCTGGCTGCCGCGCGAGGACGTGCGCGCCGACAAGGGCGGTGCCGAAGGGGCAGGGGATCCGCAGGTGGGCACGCCGTATGCCATCGACGTCAACGCCGGCTGGCGCCTGCCGTTCACCAAGCTGCTGTGCAAGCAACCGCCCTACGGCGGCATCCGCGCGGTTGACCTGCGCAGCGGCAGAACGCTGTGGGACCGTCCGTTCGGCAGCGCCCGCGGCAACGGTCCGTTCGGGATCCGCTCGGGACTGCCGATCGAGATCGGCACGCCCAACAACGGCGGTTCGGTCGTGACCGCCAGCGGCCTGGTCTTCATCGCCGCCGCCACCGACGACCTGCTGCGCGCCATCGACCTCAAGACCGGCAAGGAACTGTGGCACGTCGCGCTGCCCGCCGGCGGCCAGGCCAACCCGATGATCTACGAGCAGGGCGGGCGGCAGTACGTCGTCATCATGGCCGGCGGCCACCATTTCATGGAAACCCCCGCAGGCGATTACGTGATCGCCTACGCGCTGCCACACCACCCGTAGAGCCGGGTTCTACCCGGCTGCTTTTCCGTCGGCGTCATGCGCATCCGACACAAGCCGGGTAAAACCCGGCTCTATCGTGCGGAATGCGCTGACGAACCACCACAGCGTCTTCCGCTGCCATCCCTACGTGCCATCGCCCACGATGCCGGCATGGCCAGTCCCTCCCTACAGCGTGGGCGCATCTCCAGCGCCGGCAGCTGCTACGTCGTCACCACGGTCACGGCACAGCGTGTTCGCCTGTTCGTCGACACCGCCAACGCGCAGGAGGTCTGCCATTGGCTGCGCGCCTCGGATGACCAGGGGCGCACCGAATCCCTGGCATGGGTGGTCATGCCGGACCATGTCCACTGGATGTTCCGCCTGTGCGACACGCCACTGTCGATCGTGATGCGAACCTTCAAGTCGCGGTCGGCGAAAGGCCTCAACCAGGCGAACCGAACCCAAGGCGCCGTCTGGCAACCGGGCTACTACGACCAGCTGCAGCGCGACGATCGCCACCTCCTGGCCGAGGCCACCTACATCCTCGCCAACCCCCTGCGCGCCGGCTTGGCCGCCGGCATGAACGATTACCCCTTCGCCTGGTGCCGATGGCCAGTCCCCTGACGGCGGGGGGCTGCCCGGCGTGCGTCAGGCGTACAGGCACCCAAACGAAAGGCAGCCGGGTAAAACCCGGCTCTACGAGGCGATGCAGGTGCCCGGCACTGTGACGAAAGGCAGCCGGGTAGAACCCGGCTCTACGAGATCATGTGCGTACCCGGCCCCGTAGAGCCGGGCTCTGCCCGGCTTGCGTCAGGCGTGCAGTCACCCGAACGAAAGGCAGCCGAGTAGAACCCGGCTCTACGAGGCGATGCAGGTGCCCGGCACCCAAACGAAAAGCAGCCGGGTAGAACCCGGCTCTACGGGGCGACGCAGGTAACGCCGCAGGGGCTACCGGGGTACCCGCACCATCCGGGTCATCAGGTGTTCCACCACGTTTTCCGGGTGCGCGGTTCGGCCCACGTGGGTGCTCGACATCTGCACCACCGAGCTACGCTTGGCAGTCAGGAAATGGAAGCGCGCGCGTGCCGGCAGCCGGGCGATGGGACCGGCGTCGGCGTCGCCGCGGCAGATCGCCACGATGGCATCCAGCCACGGCTGCAGCGCGTCCATGTCCAGGCTGGGCGCGAACGCCTGCATCCGCGGCGCATCGATCTCGATGGCCGCTTCCAGATGCTTCGCACCAGGACACGACACGATCACCCCGACGTTGATGAACTCCTCGCGCTCCACCCGCGGTACCACGCGGATGACCGCGTAGTCATACGTGTGCAGTGTGGGCACGGACGGCCTCCTGGACGAAGGCGGCACGCATGCGCAGGCGATGGGTGAGGTAATCGATGTACGCCTGGCGATACGCCGCCGGGCTGTCGAATGCCGGTTCGTCGACCAGCCAGCTGTCCGGCACCAGGCCGACGATGCGTTCGATCTCCGCGTCGGGCAGCAGCCCGGCCATCGCGGCGTCGACCGCGTTGATCTGCGTGGCAGACGGCAGCAGCACATGGTCGCGGATCAGCACGAAAGGCTTCACGCAGGCGTCGCCCGCCGTGGCCCAGTCGTGGTGGAAGTACATCGCCGCACCGTGGTCGATCAGGTACAGCTTGCGGTGCCAGACCATCAGATTCGGATTGCGGGCAGTACGGTCCACGTTGCTGGTGAACGCGTCGAACCACACGATGCGCGAGGCCAGGTCGGCATCCACCGCCATTGCAGCCGGGTCGTAGTTGATCGCGCCGGGCAGATAGTCGCTACCCAGATTCAGGCCTTCGCTGGCGCGGATCAGGTCCTGGATCTCCGGATCCGGCTCGGTGCGGGCGAACTCGCGGTCCAGCTCCACGAACACGATTTCCGGAATCGGCAGCGCCAGGCTGCGTGCGATCTCGCCGGCGATCAGCTCGGCAATCAGCGCCTTCGGGCCTTGCCCGGCGCCGCGAAATTTGAGCACCACCATGCCATCGTCGTCGGTCTCGACCACGGCAGGCAGCGAGCCACCCTCGCGAAGGGGGGTGATGTAGCGAAGCGCGTGGACAGTACGCACGGGGCACCATTGACGGAACAAGCAACGCCATCTTACCGTGGCGCGGCGTCGGCCCACAGGGGGCGGACCGGCAGCGCGTTCGAAGGAACAGCATATGGGCAAGGGATGGGCGTTCACCCATCCCATGACCCGGGAAGTGGTGTTTGCGGTCGAGGGCAACCTGCTGAAGAACGCATCCACGTCCGCGCGGTTGCTGGAATTCGCGTCGTACTGAAGGGGACTGTCATGCAGATGTATACCTACGTCGTGAGCCTCCGGATCACGCACCCCTCCATCGATCCTGAGCAGATCAGTCAGATGCTTGGCAAACCTGCAGACTGGTGCTGGAAGGCAGGGGAGCCGCGCCGCACGCCGACGGGGACGTTGCTGCAGGGGACGCGGCCGGAATCGTACTGGACCTGCGACCCCTTCCATGAGCGTTGGCGGGAGTCCACCGAAGAGGGCTTCGAGGACGCGCTGGAGCAAACGCTGGGCTGGCTTGAGCCGCACGCGGCGTTCCTGTTGGAGATCGCCGAACAGGGCACGATCCGCATCTGGTTCAGTTCGCACAGCAACCGGAATTTCGCCATCGAGCTGCCACCCCGGTTGCTCGGCCGCATGGCAGCGTTGGGCATTTCGCTTGTCCACGACGTCTACCAAGGCGCGTGACTGAAGGCAGCCGCAGGGCAAGGCTGGCAGCGCAGCTAGTGCTTTCGGCCCATTCCGGCACGTTTGCGCGGTGCTAGATTCCACGGGATGCCGGCGACATGTGTGCTGCCGGAGCCCACACCTGCAAGGGGATCTGGATGTTCATCCGTCGTACCTGCCTGGCTTCGGCCATTGCCTTGGCAACGCTCAGTGTCGCCACACCGGCCTTCGCCGACTATGCCAAGCCGCCGGAAGCGCTGCTCAAGGTGCTCAAGGCGCCGCCGCCGCCGATGCCCAGCGTGGACCCGACCGGCCAGCGTCTGCTGTTGACCACCGCGCAGACCTACCCGTCGATCCGCCGTGTCGCGCAGCCGTACCTGAAGCTGGCGGGTGTGCGCCTGGAGCCGAAGAACCGCAGCCGCCACGACACCCAGGGCGGTTACGGCATCCCGGCCTGCGTGGCCGATTTCACCCTGGTCGACATCGACAGCCGAAAGCACACGCCGGTAACGCTGCCGCAAGGCTGTGCGGGCAACGCGCAGTGGTCGGCCGACGGCCAGCGCTTCGTGTTCCAGAACGCGGTGGACACCTCGGTGCAGCTGTGGGTGGGCGATGCCGCCTCCGGCCAGGTCAGGCAGATCCCGGGTGTACAGCTCAATCCGATCTTCGGCTACACGGTGCAGTGGCTCGGCGGCAGCCAGAACCTGCTGGTCAAGCTGGTGCCCGCCAACCAGGGCGCGGCGCCGTCCAATGAAGATGGCGCGGCCGGCCCGGACATCCAGGAATCGCTCGGCGCCAAGGGCGAGAGCAGCACCTACGAATCGCGCGACACGCTGACCAGCGTGCATGACGAAAAGCTGTTCGCCTACTACGGCCAGTCGCAACTGGCGGTGGTGGATGCCAATGCCGGCAGCGTGCGCCCGATCGGCGCGCCGGCGCTGTACAACGACATCTCGCCGGCACCCGATGGCGTGCACGTGCTCACCGAGACGCTGAAGGCGCCGTTCTCGCATGCGGTCACCTACCAGCGCTTCGCCAACGACGTGGCCGTGCTGGACCTGGGCAGCGGCCGCAGCACGCCGGTGGCCAGCCTGCCGCTGGCCGACCGCGTGCCGGTGCACGGCGTGCCCGAAGGCCCGCGCGACTTCGACTGGCGCTCCACCGATCCGGCCACGCTGGTGTACGCCGAAGCCCTGGACAAGGGCGACTGGAAGGTCAGCGTGGCCCACCGTGACCGCGTGCTGATGCTCAAGGCGCCGTTCACCGGCACGCCGGTGGAGATCGCGCGTACCGCGCAGCGCTTCGAAGGCATCGCCTGGAGCGCGGACCCGGCCGTGTCGTTCCTGTACGAAAACGACGAGAACCGCCATTGGCGCCAGACCCGCATTGTCGATGTGGACCGTCCCAAGCAGGCCGGGCGCCTGCTCTGGGATCTGTCCAGCGATGAGCTGTACGGCGACCCGGGCAACCTGGTGTTCAAGCGCCTGCCCAACGGCGCCAGCGTGGTGCGCCAGGAGGGCAACAACGTGTTCCTGCGCGGGCAGGGCGCCTCGCCGCAGGGCGATCGTCCGTTCCTGGACCGCCTGGACCTGGGCTCGCTGAAGAGCGAGCGCCTGTTCCGCAGCGATGCCGATGCCTACGAGCAGGTGCTCGGCTTCACCGGCACCGCCGGCCGCGTGCTGACCTGGCACCAGTCGGTGACCGAGGCACCCAATGCGTTTGTGCGCACGCTGGGCGAGCGCACTGCGCCTGCCGCCAAGGGCGAGGCGGAGTTCGCGTCCACCCCGGCCGCGCTGACCCAGCTGACCGATCCGACGCCGGAAGTGCGCCAGATCCAGAAGCGCCTGGTGACCTACAAGCGCGCCGATGGCGTGGACCTGTCGTTCACCCTGTACACGCCGCCGGGCTACAAGGAAGGCCAGCGCGTGCCGGCGATCCTGTACGCGTATCCGGCCGATTTCGCCAACGCCGCGCAGGCCGGCCAAGTGTCCGGTTCGCAGCAGACCTTCACCCGTCTGGCACCGTACCGGCTGATGCTGCTGGCCGGCTACGCGATCATCGACAACGCCTCGTTCCCGATCGTCGGCGATCCGAAGACCGCCTATGACACCTACCTGGAACAGCTGGAAGCCGATGCCAAGGCCGCAGTGGACAAGGCCGTGGACATGGGCGTGGTGGACCGCAACCGGATCGGCGTCACCGGGCACAGCCACGGTGGCCTGATGACCGCCAACCTGATCGCGCACACCAACCTGTTCAAGGCCGGCGTGGCGACCAGTGGCTCGTACAACAAGACGTTCACGCCGTTCGGCTTCCAGAACGAGCGCCGTTCGGTGTGGCAGGCGCAGGATGTGTATCTGAAGGCATCGCCGTTCTTCTACGCCGACAGGATCAAGCTGCCGCTGCTGCTGGTCCACGGTGAGGACGATGCCAATCCGGGTACCGAGCCGTTCCAGTCGCGCAAGCTCTTCCAGGCGATCCGCGGCAACGGCGGCACCACCCGTCTGGTGATGCTGCCGCATGAGCCGCACTGGTACACCGCGCTGGAATCCAACGAACAGCTGGTGTCGGAAATGCTCAACTGGTTCGACACGTACGTGAAGAACGCGCCGGCCAGCACGCACTGACCGGTCGGTAGCGAACGCGACGGCCGCGCCCCACGGGGTGCGGCCGTCTGCGTCTGGGCGCGATGCACCGGCAACCGGCGGTAGACTTGCCGTTCGCCTCGAACCGGAGCAATCGCCATGCCGCAGTCGGCACACACCGTGGCCCTGAGCGCCGCCTTTGCCCTGCTCGGGGCGCCGCTGTCCGGCGGTGCTGCCGCGGACGCGCCGTCGGTCGGCGCGCCGGCGGTCAATCCGCTGTACGTGACGCCTGCCGATTCGCTCACACCGGACCAGGTCCGCTACCTGCAGCAGCAACTGCGCGACTGGCCGCAACTGGAGCGCTACCGCGCGGAAAACGCGGCGTTGCCGATGGCGCAGGCGGGGCAACCCCGCGTGGTGTTCTTCGGTGACTCCATCACCGAAGGCTGGGGGCCCACCGGCAGCGGCACGTTCTTCCCCGGCAAGGGCTACGTCAACCGCGGCATTTCCGGGCAGACCACCGCGCAGATGCTGCTGCGGTTCCGCCAGGATGTGATCGCCCTGCAGCCGGCCGTGGTGGTGATCCTGGCCGGCACCAACGACATCGCCGGCAACACCGGCCCGGCCACCCAGGCGATGATCGAAGACAACCTGCATGCGATGCGCGAGCTGGCGCAGGCGCACGGCATCCGTGTCGTGCTGGCCTCGGTGCTGCCCGTGAGCGAGTACCCCTGGCAGCGCGGCATCCAGCCGGCACCGAAGGTGCGAGCGCTCAACGCGGCCCTACAGAGCTATGCGCGCGACCAGGGCGTGGTGTATCTGGACTACCACCGCGCGCTGGCCAATGCCGACGGTGGGCTCGATCCCGCCGTGGCCACCGATGGCGTGCATCCCACGCCAGCCGGGTATGCGCGCATGGCGCCGCTGGCCGAGAAGGCCATCGCCGAGGCGCTGGCCCGCTAGCGGCAACGGCTCAGGCGGTTGCGGGCGGCAGCTGCTCCAGCAGCCACTCGCAGAAGGTGGCCACCGCGGGGTCGGGCTCGCTGTCGCGATGCACCAGCCAGGACCAGCGCGGTCCTGCCACCTGCATGTCCACCAGGGGTTCCAGCAGGCCGGTCGCGCGGGCGGGCGCAGACAGGAGTTCGCTGACCAGCGCGATTCCCAGGCCGTGGCAGGCAGCATCCAGCAGTTGCCCTGGCTCGGAGAAGTTCATGCCCTGGTCGCGCTGGCCCACATCCACACCGCCCTGTGCGCGCCAGTGGTTCCAGTCCATCTCGCGCTCGCCATGCAGCGTGGTGCGTTCGCTGGCTGGCTGGGCCACTACATCGGGGTGGGCGACCACGCACAGGCGATCCTCCACGAGCGCGCGCAGGCGACAGTCCGGCTGCGCGTCGATGTCATCGCGCAGGGCGATGTCGATGGTCTGCGTGGCCATGTCTGGGGCGTCTTCGCTGGTCAGCAGCCACAGCTCGACGTGCGGATGCTGCTGACGGAAGGCGGCGAGGCGGGGCACCAGCCAGTGGCGTGCGAAGGCCGGCGTCGTGTTGACGATCAGCTGGTTCGGCTTGCGGTACTGGTCCAGTCGGCGGATGCCCGCCGCCAGATTGCGCAGCAGGCCCTGTGTGGTGCCCAGCAGATCCTGGCCGGCATCGGTGAGGCTCACGCTGCGGCCCTGCCGGAAGAACAGGGGTTGGTCGAGGAAGGATTCCAGGCCGCGGATCTGCTGGCTGATCGCCGACTGGGTCAGGTGCAGCTCCTCGGCCGCCTTGTGAAAACTGCCCAGGCGGGCGGCGGCTTCGAAGCCCCGCAGGGCGTTGAGCGGCGGCCAGTGTTTCAGCATGGCTGATAAGTCCGGCTAATCATTTGGTTGGCAAATTTATCGTTTGTCCGGCCTGCAGGGCAAGCCTAGGATGGCAACCCGTAGCCCGTGATGCATTAGGCGGGCTTCACATTCCCTTCTGTTCCGGAGTCCTGCATGTCCAGCCGCCGCCATTTCATCCGCCAGTTGGGCCTCGCCGCCGGTGCGGCCGGCTTGGCGGCCGTCGGCCTCGGCAGCCCCGCCGCACAGGCCCGGCCGGGTGTGGCCCGGCGCTGGGCCATGCCCGACGAACATGCCCCGCAGGCGCGCGTGTTCGTGGCCTTCGCCGCCGCGCCGCAGGTATGGGGGCGCGAGGCCGATGCCGTGAACGACACCGTGGCGCGACTGGCCCGGACCATCGCGCGTTACCAGCCGGTGACCGTGCTGTGCCGTCCGGCGCAGTTGGCGCAGGCGCGCAGCCGCTGCGGCAGCGACAACATCACGTTTCTCGATCTGCCGCTCGACGATGTCTGGGTGCGCGACTACGGCGGATGCTTCGTGCTTGATGAGGCAGGCGAGCTGGGCCTGGTCGATTTCAATTTCAACGGCTGGGGCGACAAACAGGATGCCGGCAACGACACCCGGGTGGCCGCGCTGCTTGCCGAGTCGATGGAGGCCACGCTGCTGACCAGCGCAGTGGTGGGCGAGGGCGGTGGCATCGAAGTGGATGGCCACGGCACCGCGATCCTGACCGAAAGCTGCTGGGTCAACCGCAACCGCAATCCCGGGGTGAGCCGCGCCCTGATCGAACGCGAGCTGTCGGCACGGTTGGGGCTGCGGAAGACGATCTGGCTGCCGGGCATCAAGGGCCAGGACATCACCGATGCGCACGTCGACTTCTATGCGCGCTTCGTGCAGCCGGGCGTGGTCGTGGCCAATCTCGACAACGACCCGGCGTCCTACGACTACGCGCTGACCCGCAGGCATCTGGACATCCTGCGCACCGCCACCGATGCCGACGGTCGCGCGCTGGAGGTGCACACGCTGCCGCCGCCGCGCAACGGCCGCCGCAATCGCCATACCCGCGACACTCCGGATCTCGCGCAGGGCTACATCAACTATCTGCCGGTGAACGGTGCGGTGATCGCGCCGCAGTTCGGCGATGCGCGCGCCGACGGCTACTGCCGCGATCTGCTGGCCGACCTGTATCCGGACCGGATCATCGAACAGGTCGACATCGACCCGATCGCAGCCGGCGGTGGCGGCATCCACTGCGTGACCAAGAACATGCCGCAGGTGCGGGTCTGACGTAGCCGCTCAGGCCAGCGGCAGCGTCGTCTCGGCGCGGGTGAGGCGGTCGTGCAGTTCACGCACCGCCTCGGCCCGGGCATCGGTGCGGTTGGTTTCGCCGAGCGTGCGCAGGTAGCGGCATGCCGCGAACGTGGCCGCACGACGCTCGTACTCGGCGATCCAGGCCAACCGGTCAGGCAGCTGTGCCTGCGCCGGCGTCCACGCCGCCGACGACGGACGCACATGGCGGGCGATGCCGATCCGCCACGGTTTGGGCGTCAGGCGCGCGCGGAAGCAGCGTTGCAGCGCGCACATCCGCGTATACAGCGGATCGCCGCGCAGCGCGCCGAAGAACGTGCCAACGGCCGGGTCGTCCGGCAGGAAAGTGGCGTGCATCGCCAGCACGCGCAGCCCGGCCGGCGTGCGGTACACGCGCAGGTGCCAGTCCGGGTGCTGTCGGGCGAAGGCCTCCACCCGCGCCATCGCCCGCGCCTCCACGCCGCCCTCGTTGGCGAACGCGCGGCGCTTGAGGGCCCCCGCCACCACGTTGGCGACGATCACCACCAGCGTCGCCAGCACCACCGCGGGAATGGCGCGCCCAAGGCCGGGCACTCCCTGCCAGGCGGCGCCAACGGCCGCCGCCACGCCTGCCCAGAGCAGCACGGCAGCCTTGAGGTTCAGTGCGAACCCACCGGGGGGCGACTCAAAGTCCACATCCCCGAACAGCACGTCCGGGGTGTTCAGGCACAGCGCGCCATAGCTGTTGCGCGTCACCACCACATCGCTGTGGCGCGACACGATCTGCTCGCGGATCGGCACGCCTTCCAGCCCGTAAGGGGTGCGTCGTTCCTGGCGGGGCAGATCGTTGCCGGCCAGAATCGCCCCGAGCGCGTCGCGCGTGCGGAGCTCGGCATGCGCCTGCGCGGCGGCCTCGCTGTCGTCGGACCAGCCCATGCGGGTCACGGTGATGCTGCGGCGCTGCTGTTTGAGCTGCAGGCGGGCTTCGGCCCAGTACTCGGGAACGATCACGTGCGTCCTTGCCGGCAATGTCGATCGGAGCGGCGAGTGTCGCATGCCGTGCACGCGATACGCAGCGTGCCGGGGCGCGCTTGTTGCGGGGCAGCCGGTCTTCTACCATCCGCATCCATGCGCCCAGAACCGCCCGACATTCCGCTGTTTCGCCCCACCAACGCGTTGGCCGGCATGGTCTGGGCCCTGCTGGGAACCGCCAGTGCGGGCGTGACGGCCGTGGCCGTTACCGTCATCCGTTTCTGGGTCTATCCATCCTTCTCCGAGGCCTTCCAGGCCATCGGGGTGGTTCCGCCGCTGATCACGCGGGTGTTCGCCAGCGGTGCACCGCTGGTGTGGCTGGCGCCGCTGGTGCTGGGCGCGATGTGGGCCTTCGGTCCACGCCAGCCCGGCTGGTACCGGCTGATCGGCCTGGTCGGGATCGGCACGGCGTTCATCGCCGCGCCGATCACCATCTTCGCGCTGTACCTGCCGATCTTCGCGGTCAACGCGGCCCTCTGACTCAGCGGTCGAGCGCAGCCCGCGTCACGCTCAGTCGAACCGCCAGCGCAGCCCTGCATACACGCTGCGGCCTTCGCCGGGTGTGGAGCGCGCCACGTCCTTGCCGGCATCGTTGTAGCCGGGCGTCACCGTGGCGGCGTAGTGGCGGTCGGCCATGTTGCGCAGTTCGGCCCAGGCCTGCCAGCGGCCACTGGGCGCATCGAAGCCCACGCGGCTGCCGAAGATGACGCGGCTGTCGGCGCTGAACGTGTTGGCATAGTCCACGAACATCCGCGAGACATAGTCCGTGTTCAACGCGGCATAGAAGCCGGTGGGGTGCGCATAGCGCAGCTCGGCCTGGTAGGCATGGCGCGGCAGCCCGGGCAGGCGGTTGTCGCCGAAGCGGGCATCGTGACGGTAGCGGAAGTCGCTGAAGGTGTACGCCTGGCGCAGCTGCAGGCTGCCGGCAGCGCCCTGCCACAGCGTGCTGTCCAGGCCGGCTTCGATGCCGCGGTGTACGGTGGGGCTGGCGTTGTTCTCGGCCACGAACAGGTTCGGCACCGGCAGCACTTCCACGCTCAGCAGTTCGTGCAGCACGTGCGCGTAATACGCCGTCAGCTCCCAGCGTCCCAGGCTGCTTTCGCCGCGCGCGCCGAGTTCGAGTGTGGTTGCGGTCTGGTTGTCCAGCGGCACCGGTGCGCGCTGGCGTCCGCTCGAGGCGCCGTTGCCCGGCGCGAAGTACTGGTTGGAGCCCCAGATCATCGACCACGGGTGCGCCGGTTCCACCGACCGGCTCAGGTTGCCGAACCACTGTGTGGCAGGCGTCTGCTGCCAGGTGAAGCCCAGTCGCGGGGCGTAGTCCCAGTCGCTGCCCGACAGCCGTTCCGGCGTGCTGGGCCAGGTGACCTGCACATCGTGGCGCGTGTTGATCACGGCCAGCCCGGTCTGCACGCGCAGCGTGTCGCTCAGCGCCGTGTCGTTGCCCACGTACAGCGTGCTGTGGGTGCCGTGATGGGAGAAGTCGCGGGTGTGGGTGCCGGCGGGGTAGCCGTTGTTGGCAAAACGCAGGGTCTCGCGCACGTCGGCATCCAGGTCGTGGGTCACGCGCAGGCCGAGCGTGGTCACGCTGTCATGCCCGAGCAGCGTGTGCTGCCGCCGGTAGTCGAGCGTGGCATTGAGGTTGGTGTAGTCCAGTTGCTGGCGGTACAGACTTTCGTTCAAGTCCATCGGGTAATGGTGGTATGCCAGCCCGGCCTGCAGCGAGGAGACCGCGTCGATCTGCCAAGTGGTCATGTTGCCGATCCAGGTGCTGCCCGGTTGCGGGCGGCGCGCATCGATGGCCAGGTTGGCCGGGTTGGCCGCGCGCGGATCGTTGCGGATCTGGTCGCGGGTGAGGCGCCCCGGCGTTTCGTGATTGGTCTCGCGGTAGCGCACGAAGAAGCGCGTTTCCAGCGTCGGGGTGATCTGCCAGCCGAGGTTGGCCATCGCGCCCTTGCCGTCGCCACTGGCGTGGCGCTGGTAGCCGTCGAATTCGGTATCGGTGTAGGCCAGGTAGTAATCGACTGCGGCGCTGACTCCGCCGTATCCCACGCTGCGCTTCTGATACCCGCGGCTGCCGGCGTCGTACTGCAGCTCCAGCCCGGCCGAATCCCGGCCGCTGCGGCTCACGTAGTTGATCGCGCCGCCCAGCGCCAGCGCGCCGCGTTCGATGCCGTTGGCGCCGCGCAGCACGTCCACGCGGCTCACCCACTGCGGTTCCAGCAGTTCGTACGGGGTGCCGCCCGGGCCGGTCAGCGGCAGGCCATCCAGCGACACCGAAATGCCCGACGCATGCGCGCCCGGGCCGCGGTTGATGCCCGAGCCGCGGATGGACACTTTGGTGCCTTCATTGCCCGGCGACTGCGCGCTGATGCCGGGCTGGTAGGCCAGCACATCGGCGCTGCTCGCGAGGCGGCGGTCGGCGTTGGCCACGTCGATGACGTTGCCGGCGCCGGGAACGCGCTTGAGCGCGGCACGGGCCTGGTCGGTCTCGCTCGCGGCGGTGACGTTGACCGCGTCCAGCGTGGTGGCCTGCGGGGCGGCGTGGGCGGCACCGGCAGCAAGGCCAGCCAGCAGGGCGGTGGCCAGCAGGGAGGGAGTGGGGCGGGGGAGAACAGTCATGCGTGCGCGATCTGGTGGTAGCGACCGGCCGCGCGCGAGCGCGCAACCCTGTCAACTGCGAATGGGGTGCGCAAGTTAACAGGGTCGACGGAAAACGTCATCTCCCCAGGCGGGTATGGACCGCTGGCCCGCACGGCCAATTCTGCCCGGTAGGTGCGGACCGTTGGCCCGCACGGACGCTTCCCCGGTAGGTGCGGACCGCTGGTCCGCACGCGCGATCACCCAGGCGGGTACGGACCGCTGGCCCGCACGGCCAATTCTGCCCGGTAGGTGCGGACCGTTGGTCCGCACACCCGATTCCACCCCTTCAGTGCATAACGCCAGTCCACCAACCCCACCCCCCCACC